>NZ_JAAGPE010000015.1:0-73201 GCF_017104605.1 Burkholderia sp. Ac-20384
TATCCCGGCCGCCGTGCGCGACGCGCTCGCCGATCTCACCGTCGGCGGCGGCCCCGGCGATCCGGCGCTCGACGCCGACTGGGGCGAACCCGGCCTCACCGCGCCCGAGCGCGTGTTTGGCTGGAACACGTTCGAGATCCTCGCGTTCAAGGCCGGCAACCCCGAGCACCCCGTCAATGCGATCCCGCCCGCCGCGTATGCGCACTGCCAGTTGCGCTTCGTCGTCGGCACCGACTGGGAAGCGCTGCACACGCATCTGCGCACGCACCTCGATGCGCACGGCTTCGCCGACATCGAGATCGACGTCGAACGCGGCGCCCCGGCGACGCGCGTGCCGCCGGACGATCCGTGGGTCCGCTGGGCGGTCGCGTCGCTCGCGCGGACCACCGGCAAGAAGCCCGCGATCCTGCCGAATCTCGGCGGCACGCTGCCGAACGAAGTGTTTGCCGACACGCTCGGGCTGCCGACGCTGTGGGTGCCGCACTCGTACCCGGCGTGCTCGCAACACGCGCCGGACGAGCACCTGCTCGCGAGCGTCGTCAGCGAGGGGCTGCAGATGATGGCCGGCCTCTTCTGGGATCTCGGCGACGATACACCGACCGTTCGCCGCGCGGCGCCCGCCGCGGCCGGCGCCGCCCTGTAACGCGCTTCGCCCCTCTCACGGGACCTGCACATACGATGAATACGACCACCCTGACCTCGCAGGAAGCCGTCCGCCCCAGCGCCGCGAAGATCCGGCGCATCATCTTCGCGGCGTCGATCGGCAATGCACTTGAATGGTTCGACCTGATCGTCTACGGCTTCTTCGCGGTGACGATCGCCAAGCTGTTCTTCCCCGCGACGAGCGAAGCGACGTCATTGATGCTCACGCTCGGCACGTTCGGGCTCTCCTACCTGATCCGGCCGATCGGCGGCTTCATACTCGGTGCATACGCCGATCGCGCGGGCCGCAAGGCGTCGCTGCTGCTGTCGATCGCGATGATGATGGCCGGCACGCTGCTGATCGCGCTGATGCCGACTTACGCATCGATCGGCATACTCGCGCCGCTCGGGATCATGCTGTCGCGGCTGATGCAGGGCTTTTCCGCGGGCGGTGAATTCGCAAGCTCGACCGCATTCCTCGTCGAGCACGCACCGCAGCGGCGCGGCTTCATGTCGAGCTGGCAGTTCGCGAGCCAGGGCCTTGCGACGCTGCTCGCATCGGGCTTCGGGGCGTTGCTGACATCGACGCTGACGACCGCGCAACTCGAAAGCTGGGGCTGGCGCGTGCCGTTCCTGTTCGGGCTCGCGATCGGCCCGGTCGGCCTGTATATCCGCCGTTACGTCGACGAAGGCGTCGAGTTCAAGACGCAGGCACGCTCGGAAGCACCGGTGCGCGAGCTGTTCGCGGAACAAAAGGTGCGAGTGCTGCTGTCGATCGGCGCGCTCGTGATCTCGACCGCGATCAACTACATGATCCTGTACATGCCGACCTATGCGATCAAGCAGCTCGGCCTGCCCGCATCGACGGGTTTCGCGGCGACGCTCGCGACCGGCTTCGTGCTCACGCTCGTCACGCCGGTCGTCGGCCACCTGTCCGATCGCACCGGGCGGATCCGCATGATGGCGGTCGCGGCGGTCCTGATGCTCGTCACCGTGTACCCGACGTTCGCGTGGCTCACGCGTCACGCATCGTTCGCGACGATGCTCGCCGCCCTGGTCTGGATCGGTGCGCTGAAAGCGATGTATTGCGGCGCGCTGCCGGCGCTGATGGCCGAGCTGTTCCCGTCGCAGACCCGCGCAACGGGGCTCGCGGTCAGCTACAACACCGGCGTCACGCTGTTCGGCGGCTTCGCGCCGTTCGTGATCACCTGGCTGATCAGCGCGACCGGCAACCGGTTGTCGCCGGCGCTCTATCTGATGGGCTGCGCACTGTTGAGCCTCGCCGCGCTGTTCGTCGCGCGCACACGGCTCAAGATGCGATAACGGAAGAAACGACGGCGCCGCGAAGCGCCGACGGTGCGGCCCGTCGCGGCATCGCTGCCGCACGGGCCGCGCGCCATTTACGGCGCAGGGTTCGGCTGCAGTTCGTGCAGCGCGTCGATCTCGGCGAGGATCTCGTCGGACAGCTTCACGCCGATGCTGCCGATGTTCTCCTTCAACTGCTCGAGCGACGTCGCCCCGACCAGGTTGCTGCGCGTGAACGGCCGGCTGTTGACGAACGCCAGCGCGAGCTGCGCAGGCGACAGCCCGTGACGCCGTGCGAGCGCGACATAGCGCGACGTCGCCTCGACGGCCTGCGGCTTGCTGTAGCGCTGGAAGCGTTCGAACAACGTGATGCGTGCGCCGGCCGGACGCGCGCCGTTCTCGTACTTGCCGGACAGCCAGCCGAACGCGAGCGGCGAATACGCGAGCAGGCCGACGCCGTCGCGATGCGAGAATTCCGACAGGCCGTTTTCGAACGTGCGGTTCACCAGGCTGTACGGATTCTGGATGCTCGCGATACGCGGCAGCCCGAGCTTCTCGGCCGCGTGCAGGAACTGCGCAACGCCCCACGGCGTTTCGTTCGACACGCCGATCGCGCGCACCTTGCCGGCCTTCACGAATTCCGCGAGCACGCCGAGGGTTTCCTCGATCGGCACCGTATAGGTATCGTCGACCCAAGGATAGGCGGGACGGCCGAACGTCGTCGTGCTGCGATCGGGCCAGTGCAACTGGTAGAGATCGACGTAGTCGGTCTGCAGGCGCTTGAGGCTGCCGTCGAGCGCTTCGGTCAGGTTCTTGCGGTCGAACTGGTTGCCTTCGCCGCGAATATGGCGCGGATTGTGCGGCTGCCGCGCCGGCCCCGCGATTTTCGTCGCGAGCACGATACGCTCGCGCTGCGCGCGATGCTGCGCGAGCCAGGTGCCGATGTACTCCTCGGTGCGCCCCTGCGTATCGGGCTTCGGCGGCACCGGATACATCTCCGCGGCATCGATCAGCGTCACGCCCTGCCCGATCGCGTAGTCGATCTGCTCGTGCGCATCGCGCTCCGAATTCTGCTCGCCCCACGTCATCGTGCCCAGGCCGATCAGGCTGACCTCGATGCCTGAATCGCCAAGTGTGCGGTATTCCATGCTGTTCCTGTCGCGTCGGTGGAAAGCAGGAACGCTATCACATTGAAGCGACCGCTTCAGACAGCCGCCGCATACGCTTACAGGCGGCCTTCGACACCGGCGCGGAGGCTCTCGCGCCGCCCCGGACGATGACGCTACCGCCCGCCGTTACTGCGGCCGCTGGATGAAGCAGGTCGCCGACGCATGCGCGACGATCTTGTCGTCCGCGGTCTTCAGCGTGCCCTCCGCGACACCCAGCGAACGCGACAGGTGAATCACGCGCCCTTCCGCTACCAGGTCGACGTCGCGCGGCACGGGTCGCAGCATCTTCACGTGCAGGTCGACCGTGCCGTAGCCGACGCCCGCATCCAGCATCGAATGCACCGCGCACCCCGTGACCGAGTCGAGCACCGTCGCGGCGAATCCGCCGTGCACGCCGCCGAGCGGATTCAGGTGCCGGCCGTCCGCCCGCGCCGAAAACTTCACATAACCGAGCTCGACGTCGAGCGGACGCATCGGGATCGTCTCGGAAATCGACGCAAGCGGCGCATCACCCGATACCGCTGCGCGCAGCAGATCGAGACCAGACAGGGAAAGCGGGTTCATCGGGTTGTCTCCGGGTTGAAAGCGCGTCGCCGCGCGAGTAAGTTCCAAATTGGAACTCATTATTGACAACGATGCTGGCGGTTGTCAACGTCGCCGGGCCCGTTGCAACCGAAGGCGGGTTCTATAATCGAACCCGCTATTTCGCTGAACCGCCGCAAGAGAGGCAAGACACTCGACGATGAAATGGGATGACATCGGCACGCTGAACTGTTCGATCGCGCGTACGCTCGCCGTGCTCGGCGACCGCTGGACCATGCTGATCCTCCGCAACGCGTTCCTCGGCTGCCGCCGTTTCGACGCGTTCCAGACCCAGCTTGGCCTCACGCGCCATGTGCTGGCGGAGCGGCTCGCGCGGCTCGTTGACGAAGGCGTGCTGGTGAAGCGCGCGTATCAGGAGCGCCCGCCGCGTTTCGAATATCGGCTGACGGACAAGGGCCTCGACCTCTACCCGACCCTGCTCGCGCTGACGGCGTGGGGCGACCGCTGGAAAGACGACGGCCAGGGGCCGCCGGTGCAGTTACGTCACCGCACTTGCGGCCATCTGATGCATGCGGTCACCGTATGCTCGGCGTGCGGAGAACCACTCGATGCACGCGACGTGCAGCCGGAGCGTGGCCCCGGGTGGATCGCAGCCGACGCAGCCGGGGCGCCCGCGGACGAGGATTGACGCAGCGTCGTGCATGCGCGAACGAACGCGCGACGCGCACGGATCGTTAGTCGCACTCGCGCAGCTGTCGTGGGCCGCATCGAGCCCACCGGCTGCACTCGCACATAGCTTGCACACCGGCAATTCCGCCACCGCCGCACGCGCAATCGCGCGCTGCTTTCGCCCCCATCCGCTAATAAACCCGATCACGCATTCGGATACCGCACAACGCAACTTTGCGTCACCGCCTCTGCCATCACCGGGCATCGCGATCAGCCATTCCGTCTCATCGACACGTGACCGGCCCGCCACGTCTGCGTTACACTCACGGCCCGCTGTCTCGAAATTGTTCGCTGTCCAAGATGTTGTCGCGCAATCGCCTCGCCGCTGCCTGTCTCGCCGCCTCCCTGCTCGCCACTCCGTTCGCCGCCTTCGGCAAGACGCAAAGTGAATCGCTGCTCCAGCAAGCGATCGACTTCGTGTCGCGTTGGCTGCCTGCCCCCACTCACGAAGCACCCGCGACACAGGTCGTCGAATCGGCATTTTCGCCCGACGGCGGTGCCGAAGCGCTCGTGCTGAAAGCGATCGGCGCCGCGCGCAGCTCGATCCGCGTCGCCGCCTACTCGTTCACGTCACCGCCTGTCACGCGCGCACTGCTCGCCGCCAAACGACGCGGCGTGAATGTCGCGGTGGTCGTCGACGACAAGGGCAATCGTGCAAAGAGCAGCAAGCAGGCGTTGAACCTGCTCGTCAACGCAGGTATCCCGACGCGCACGATCGACGCCTACGCGATCCATCACGACAAGTACCTCGTGATCGACGCCGAGCACGTCGAAACGGGTTCGTTCAACTACAGCGCGTCGGCGGCCAGCCGCAACTCCGAGAACGTCGTCGTGGTGTGGAACAACCCGCAACTCGCGTCGCGTTATCTCACGCACTGGCAAAGCCGCTTCGACCAGGGCACGCCGTACCGCTCCAGCTACTGACGCACACCGCGCGGCGCACGCTTCCGTGTTCGATCCGCCGTGTTGCTGATGATCGGCGAGCATGGCGCGGAGTTCAATTCGGCCAAATGGCCAGCGCGCCGTCGCACTTAGTGGATTTCGGGCGTCCGCCCGGTCGCTGCACCGGCATGCGTCGTCGGCGCACAGCGAGTCGCCTGCCCGCTCGCGCCGCTTGCCGAAGACGTCGACAAGCCGCTAGCGCCGCTGGGCAGCGCGCTGCTCACACAAACGACGCCGAGTGCCAGCGTGTTCTGAACCATCGGATAAAGAAGATACAGCGCAAACGCGAGATAACCCGCGTACAAAAATCGAACCATGGTGCGATGGGAAGCGATGAAGAAATGGACTCGCCCTGTTTACGGCACTGCGCCGGGCACCTTGAGGCATCGCGCCTCCGATTGCGCATCGGGGTGAAACGCGCCCCCATGGCGCCCGCTTCTCACCCCATCTGCATCGATCCGTACCGGACCGAAACCACGCGTCGGCAGATTTGCAACGTGGCGATGCGTCGAACAATGCGCGATACTGTCCGACATACGATCCCGTGACCGGCCTCGCAGCCGGGACAAAAGACAAGGCCCATGCAAATCGCACCGAAACCGGCCGACGAGGCGGCCCGGCTCGATACGCTTCATTCGCTCTCGATCCTCGACACGCCGCCCGAAGAGCGCTTCGATCGCCTGACGCGTCTCGCGCGCAGGCTGTTCGACGTACCGATCGCACTCGTCAGCCTCGTCGACGACGATCGCCAGTGGTTCAAGAGTCACGCCGGGCTCGACGTCACGCAAACGTCGCGCGACGTGTCGTTCTGCTCCCATGCATTGCTCGAGGGCAATACGATGGTGATCCAGGATGCGCTGAACGACAATCGCTTCCACGACAACCCGCTCGTCACCGGCGCGCCCGGCATCCGCTTCTACGCGGGCCGACCGCTTACGGCGCCGAACGGCGCACCCATCGGCACGCTGTGCCTGATCGACACGCGGCCGCGCTCGCTCGAACCCGACGAACTCGCGCTGCTCGGCGATCTCGCTCACATGACCGAGCGCGAGATCGCGGCGCTGCATTTCGCGACCACCGACGAGCTCACGCAACTGACCAACCGGCGCGGCTTCGAGATCCTGGCCCGCCACGTGCTGAGCCTGTGCGATCGCCTCGACCGTCACGCGGCGTTGCTGTTTTTCGACTTGAACGATTTCAAGTCGATCAACGACCGCTTCGGCCATGCCGAAGGCGACCATGCGCTCAAGGCATTCGCCGATACGTTGACGGGCGCGCTGCGCGACAGCGACGTGATCGCACGGCTTGGCGGCGACGAGTTCGTCGTGCTGCTGAGCGCCACCGATCCGGGCGACGTTGCCGAGCCGGTCGAACGCGTGAAGCAGGCGCTCGCGCAGCGCAACGCGGCCGATGCACGCGGCTATGACATCCGGTTCAGCGTCGGGCTCGTCGACTACGATCCCGCGCACCATCGCGACGTGGCCGACCTGCTCGCATCGGCCGATCAACGGATGTACGAGGACAAGCAGCGCGGCAAGACGGCCGGCGCGTAAGCGCGGGCGAACCGGGCGCAGGCGCGTGCCGCCGCCCGGCCGTTCAACTGCGCTTGCGTGGCTGCGTCAGCTTCCGCACGGCGGCGCGCTGGCCATGGCCTCCGCGATCTGCTCGGGCGTCAGGTCGCGCTGGTGCGTCGCGAGCGACCAGCGATGGCCGAACGGATCCTCGACCTGCCCGTAACGATCGCCCCAGAACATGTCGGCGGCCGGAATCGTGACCGTCGCACCGGCCTCGACCGCCTTCGCGATCGCCGCGTCGGTGTCCGGCACGTACAGGTGCAGGCAGACCGGCGTGCCTTTCAGTGCCTTCGGCCCGAGCGCGCCGTGCTCCGGCATTTCATCCACCAGCATCAGTGTCGAATCACCAATCACGAGGCACGCGTGCGCGAGCCGGCCGTCGGGCATCGCCAGGCGAAACTGTTCGCTCGCATTGAACGCGCGCTTGTAGAAGTCGATGGCGGCTGTTGCGCCGGCGCAGATCAGATGCGGTGTCAGCGTGCGCATCCCTTCCGGGATCGGTTTGACGGACGTGGACATGGGTATCGCTCCTTCGGTCGATTGTCGTATCGGAATCGGGACGGACGCGCGATGCGCACGCCTCCGATGCTACGACGGACGAACCCGGCGGAAATCGACACGGCGCCCGACATTTTTTTGTTGTCTCGGGTATCGGCGCGCGCCGGCGCCTTGCATCGGGCGTCATCGGCCCGTTTGGTCGCCCTCGTCGCCCGGCACGCCGAACTGTCGACGGCATGCCTCCAGCAATCCAGCCACTGCATCGAGCGGAAGATCGGCAAACGCGGTAATCGGCAGCATCACGCCACCGGGTACCCTGGTGCGCGATGAAAGCGCCGAGAACTGGTAGCCGATGTAGTGATTCCCGGCAACGCTGATGATCCGGAATTCGGTGACGTCACGCCATCGCGTGACGGGTTGTTCACGTAAGGCCCCGATCAGCCTGAAGCCCGTCTCGTCGACCTGCAGCGCCATCCTGCGCCGCGACGACACGAGGAAAGCGGCCCCCGCCAGCGCCAGCAGCACGGCCAGTGCCGCCACCGGCCAGAGCGCCGGTGCGGCCGCATAGCCGCACAGGATCACGGCGGCCAGCACCGCACACGCGATCGCCCTTCTCTTCAGGCTCCGGCCGTCGACCGCCAGCGTCACCGGCAACGGGCCGACGACGGTTCCCGCAACGGGATCAACATGCCGTCCTGAATCAGTGGTTTCGCCTTCATCGTTCATCGCGCGATCGCTCACATCGACGACAACCGACTCATCGAGGTCGGACACCATACCGACACGCCGAGACGGACAGCTTGTCGACCGAAAACGTTCGGGATAGACGATGGCAAGCATCGACGCGCGGCAATGCGCCTTCGACAACGAGGAACGGGCCATGCTCCATCGGCATCGGTCATGTTCAGTTGCACACCTTGACGGTGCCGTTGGTCGTGCATTGACCGATGGCCCAGTGGCTCTGCCCGGCCAGATGAGGCGCCTGGCCGACGCCACGGATCGGCCCGGACGGCGACGATGCCGGAACGGCCGCGGCAGCCGACGCGGAGTCGGGCGACGGTAGCGGAGGCGGCTCGGACGCGGTCTGGCAAGCCGATAGCGCCAGACAAAAAGCGGATGCCAACGGGGCGATGAGCAGTCTGGACATGGTCTCGTACGCGTTTGCGATATTCGCTTCCGGTAAAACGGGCTCGCGGAAGACCACGTGCCCCGTCAGACCATTCGGCGCAACCGCCCACGCAGCATGACGATCACCCAATACTACTCCTCGCGATCGACGTCGTGCGACCGGCCGTTCGGCCAGGCACCGCCATCCATGCGACGACACCCGCTATCGCTGATGCATGCCGTGCCGGTCAGATTTGCGGCAGATCACGCAGCGTGCGCGACTCGCTCGTCGCATCGATGTCGAGCTCGATCCCTTCCGATGCATCGCGATACAGCACGCGTTTCAGCCTGGGCCCGATCGCGGTGTCATCCGATGCCGAGAAGATTGCGCGGACATCGTTACCGGACGCGAGCGCGCGCGCCACGTCCACCACTGGCGCCTCGCTTGGCGTCGCCGCCCACGACCGGTCAGCCGGATTCACGGCCGCCCAGCGCACGTGCGTCACGCGCGCGCTGAGCGGATCGATTCGCACTCCATTCACCGCAAACATCGACATCGGCATCTCCTTCGAATTTTTTGTGGCCCGCCGTCCCGATGCGCGGTCACGGACGGCCCCAGA
Organism: Burkholderia sp. Ac-20384; assembly: GCF_017104605.1. Lineage (NCBI taxonomy): Bacteria > Pseudomonadati > Pseudomonadota > Betaproteobacteria > Burkholderiales > Burkholderiaceae > Burkholderia > Burkholderia sp. Ac-20384. The sequence goes on from NZ_JAAGPE010000015.1 coordinate 9,130, forward strand.
TCTCGCAGACGTTTCCCGCCGGATCCGCCACGGAAATCGCGATCGTGCCGTCTCCGTAGTCCCACTCGTTCAGGATGCCGACGCGGCACGATTCAAGTCGCGCAATGGCTTCCGCGACATGCGCGACCTCGATGGCCAGCGCAATGCCGTGGCCGGTCGGTCGAAACTCCGGGTACGGAAACTCGCCACCACGGCCCGTATGAATGGTCAGCGTCGCTCCGTCCACGACGAAGCGATGCCACGGATTCCCCGCCGCCGACACGCCTTCGGAATGCACGGGCAGCGCGAGCGCCAAACGATAGAAATCCACCACCGCCCGGAAGCGATCGTCTTCGACCGGCACCAGGATGCCCAGACTCGCGATCATGTGCCTTCTCCGGCCAACGCGATTTTCGATGATACATTGGGACGCTTTACAACCGTCAACAGACAAGCGTGCACGGGAGAAACACATGACCGACGCCTGGGGAACCTTCCCTGCCAGAATGGGCGACCATCAGGCTTTCATCAGCTTCAACCACAGCTTTGCGGAAATCGCCGAAGGCGATCCGCGCACGTCGCTGCTCAGCGTGCGCGTCCCCTTTGCGCATCCGACGCCGGAAGGCCTGCCGACCGGCGACGAATTCGCCGATCTCGCGACGATCGAGGATCTGCTCGACGCCACGATCGCCGCGAAAGGTGGCGTGCAAGTTGGCCGCATCACCGTCGACGGCCATCGCGATTTCCTGTTCTATGTGCCGTTCGACGAAGAGGCGGCGGCGGAGATCGTCGACGCGCTGGCCGATCAGACACCCTATGCACTGCAGTACGCGCATCAGGACGATCCGGACAAGGAAGCGTACTGGCAAACGCTCTACCCGACCGACGACGACTGGCTGATCATGCGCGACATGCGCGTGCTGGACGAATTGCGGAAGAAAGGCGACGCCAGCGATGTAAGCCGGCGCGTGATGCACTGGGCGTACTTCCCCGACCCGAGCGACGCACATCAGTTCGCGGACTGGGCCGAAGCGAAAGGCTGTCCGGTCGAGTCGGTTGCGCCCACCGAAGACGGCAAGTCGGCCGTACGGTTTTCGCATGAAGGCACGATGGCACTGGCCGACATTACGGGCCATACGGTCGCAATCAACCGCGAAGTCCGTTCGCTCGGAGGGGAATACGACGGATGGGAAACCAGCGTCGAGCAGGCTGGCTGAGCGGGTTGACTTGCCCGCTGCGCCACACGTGATGCAATGCATCCGGCGCAAAAAATATCCCGGCGGCCGACTTGCGCGCCGCCGGGACCAAGGCATCACCGGCCGAAACCGGCGATGGGCCTGAGGGTTCGCTCAGGCACGAGGAAAGCGATTCGTGCGGATCAGGCGACCGGATGCCGGGGCGCGCAACCGATGCGATTACGCCGCCCGCCGGACGCCTGTCCGGTTCCGCCGACGCAGCCTTCCGGCGTCGGACGGGCAAAAAGCCCCCGCTCCTGCGCGAGCGAGCGGGGAAACGGTTGACCGGGCCGGGGAAGAACGGTCAACCGGCCAAATTGTGAGCGCGGGCCGCGCAACGATCTGTGCGGCAACTCACCATTTGGTGACAATGCCGCAGCAATTGGTTCGCTCGCGTGCCGCGCAGATTGCGTCACGGTCCGAGCGCAACGCCCGCGACCGGCGCGAGCATCACCACGATGATGGGTGACAGCACCACGGCCCCGAGCATCATCACGCCGTCGGCCGCGAGCGTGACGGGCGTCGCGAGCACGCGCACGGCCTTGCCCGCCGTCGTGATGCGATCGGTGACCTGGATCTTGTACGAATGGGTAAACGACGACCACGTCTTGCCCTGCGCAAAACCATCGGCGAGATAGCGCGATCCGGCCAGCGCACCCGTCATCCCCAGATCTACGCTTCCGAGCTTCGTGAAGCCGTCCTCCAGCGCGCGATCCCAATCCTCGCCGGTCATGTCATTGCGGTGGAGCCGCAGCGAGAACTCGCCCGAGATCTTGCTGCCCTGCGCGACGAACCCATATAGCGACGCATTGATCGACTTCCGGTAAGACGATGCCAGCACGGCGCCGAGATGCTCCGGCATATCGAAGATGTAGTGATATTTCTTGCCGAGCACGACGAATTTCTTGCCGTCCTCGCTGACGAGGAATCGGTCGACCGTCTCTTCGTAATGACCGTCTTCGAACAGCATTGCCGTGCAGCCTGTCAGGCCGGCAGCGACAATGACCGCGCCCGCCGTCAGCAGTGTTCTTCTTTTCATGTATGGTGTTTTATTTTGTTTTAATTCAATCGGATATTTTCAGGCCCGGGCAAAGTTTCTGGTAAGTCGCAGGTGTTGTCAAAGCAGGTTTATTCTATTTTCCCGATCGACACGATTCGGGCTTCATTTTTCTGCACCGGCTTTTTCCAAGCCGCGTTTGGCGAACACAGGAACTCGCGTCGTGACAACCGGGTTTCGTCATCGTGACGGTCAGTTGAACAGCCATTCCGCAACCATCTCGATCCAGTCGAGATCGCTGGCGATATCGATGACGGTTTCGCCGACGATTTCGGCAGTCGATGTGGTCGATGCGCCCGTCGCCACGGCCCCGGCAGCAACCGCGTTCACCTTCGCCATTTCGCCCGACGCGCCCGATCTCGGATCGGCCAGCCGCTCCAGCCAGTCGACGATGTTGGCACGCGCATCCTCTTCATCGACGAAATCATGCCGCTCGAGAAAGCGGTCGAACACGATCCACGCAAGCGTCTTGCTTCGCGAATCGGATTCGAGATGCCAGTCGACAACGCCTGTCCGACCGGACTCCCGGATTTCGAGCATCGCGGTGAAACAGTAATCGAGGTACTCGATCTCAAGTTTCGAGGACATCGTTTTCTCCGGCCAATCTGACCTCTCTGTTCTCATGGTGAGCCGCACGCACCGGGTTTCACGACACTATGTGAATCTTCGATGAAATTCGCGCGGTGCGTCATATCCGCTGGCAGTATCGCGATATTCTCGTGACCTGTCGATATCGATCGCCGACACATGACCGCATCCGATTTACCTACCCTTCCCCTCTCCGCCTTTGCTTGCGGTCCAGGTTGTGCCGCGAATCGCTCCGCTTTCCTATTCCGGGTATTGCCCTGCTTCGTCACCACAATCGCGCTGCTAAACTGGAATCAATAAGGTCGCTTGCAACACCAGAGGAAAAAATGGCACTCGCCCACGCACAGGAGAATGGCGTAGAAGTCTGGGTTATCCAGCTTCCCGGGCACGCCCCCTATGCCTATACGCATCTCAAGCGGGTATTCTCGTCAGACGATACGCGACACCGGGTCGTGACGATCGACCTGACGAAACTGCTGGCATGCGCCGACCGAGACACGACGGACTACGTATTGCCGTCCGTTCTGTACTGGGCCCCTGGAAAGGCCGCGGGCATTCGCGAATTTCTCGATCCTGAACAGGACAGGATTCCGGACATGCCGTACATCACGTTTCGCGAGACAAGAACACGAACGCTGCTCGGTATCCCCGGCCTGTCGCGAGTCGGCGTCGCGTCGTTCCGCAACGGCCAGCATCGCGCGCGCTATCTTGCCTACGCAGGCGCAACGACGCTGCCCGTCGAGGTGCACGAGACGGAAGCCGATCTGCTCGTGCGGTACTGCGGCGAGTAACGACGGCGTACGTTCGACTTTTGCCCGGCGAGGGCCGCACCTCATGCGGCTGCTCGCGCGAATATCGCCGGGCCGCTACGCCCGTATCGCGTAGATCCGGTCGGTGACTTCCGTCTGGCCGATGCGGCTCGTTTCGATACCCGCCAGTTGCCAACCGTTGTGCTCATAGAAGCCGATCGCGCGTTCGTTGCCCACCAGCACCCTCAGGTGGACCGTGTCCACGCCGAGCGTACGCGCCCAGGCGCGAACGGCTTCGATCATGCGCTTGCCCGTGCCGCTTCCGCGATACGAAGGATGGACGTGCAGGCAGTCGAGCAGCACGCCAAGCGCCGGATCGACGGGGCGCTCGGCGCTGACGAAGCCCACGGTCTCGCCGTCCGCCTCGGCGATCAGCACGAGGCCCCACTCTTTTTCATTGCGATCGAGATATTGCCGCCACCGGATCGCGTGTTCCGCCCGCACCTCGTCGGACAAGTAGGCCGCCGGCAGGATGTGGCTGTATGCGGTTTGCCAACTCAGCGTGTGCAGGCGAGCGATGTGGTTTGCGTCCTGTGCTGTCGCGGCACGCAGCGTGGCCCGGGTTTCCGGCATCGATGGTCACTCCTTCGGCTTGTGCCGTTGATCGAACGTCTCGCCGCAAAATATACCGCGCGTTGTGGCATGCAACCCTCGACGTCGCCGTGCTCGAACGATACCGTGTCGGCCTGACCCGGGACGACGGAAGATGGTCTTTGGGGAAATCAAACGATGCGACGTCTCTTCGGAACGATCGGATATGCGATCGCGAGCATCGTCGGCGTGATCGCGTGGGCCACGCCTGTGTGTCGCGTTCGATCGGTTCGCGCCGCGGGCCGGCTCCTGAACTCGTTGCCAGCGCAACGGGATGCAGGCAAAAAAAATCCCGACACCTTCATTGGTCGTCGGGATCGAACGGCCCTGCAAAGCATGCGGGCACGAGGAAGTCGATACATTACACCAATGTAAGACTGTTGCGCGTTGTCGATTCACGCCAAGTCCCTGTTCCATTCCGCCATTCATGCGCCAACGAGCGACCATAAACGAAAAAAGCCTGCTCACGCGGAACGCGAGCAGGCAAGAAAACGGATCAGCATTCGAGGCACGAGGGCTGTCCATGGAAGATAACGGCGCGAGGCGCGCGAACCTTAGTGCGGAAAGAAAACTTCGCAACGTCACGCCGTCTGGATACAGCCATACAATCGCGCATCAAAGATTCATTGATGAAAACCGGCAACGCAGTGACGATATCCTGTCGCTCCCGACTCTGGCCGTCCGCTAATCGCGCGCAGTTCCCCCCGGTTTGCTCGTCGCGAAGCGCCAGTCCGTTCAATCAGCCATGTATGGCAAACTTCGGCTCCGAATCGACGCAGCGCGCACTCTTTACCGCAGGGAAATCATGTACGTCTTGATCTATATCGCAGCAGTCGCTGTCGCGAATCTGATGGTCGCTCATTTCGGACCGGCTGCCACACCGATCATCGCGTTCTTTCTGATCGGGCTCGATCTCGCGATTCGCGACCGGCTCCACCTGGACTGGCGCGGCCGCGCGCTTTGGTCACGGATGTTTGCGTTGATCGCGGCTGCCGGCGTCGTCAGTTACGCGCTCAATCCCGCCGCCAAGGAAATCGCCCTCGCGTCTCTCGTAGCGTTCGGTTCGGCAGCCCTGGCAAGTGCAATCGTGTTTCAACTCGCACGTCGCTTTCCGATACTGGCGCGCGCAAACGGCGCGAACGTCGCGGGTGCGGCTGTCGACTCCATCGTCTTTCCGCTTATTGCGTTCGGTGCAGTGTTTCCGACGATCGCCGCGTTGCAGTTCGTCGCAAAGGTGGCTGGCGGTGCTTTGTGGTCGTGGGTGGTATTTAGAAACACCCGGACGGTGCAGGCGGGAATCGCGAGCAATGTGTGTGATCGTTGAGGACGGGTTTGCTTTTCCGCGGCTTCACTTCGTTCATCTACTCGCCTAGCCGAACGCCAAAAGAGCACAATGCCCGATCTGCAGCGCAGTGAACCGGATAAGCACGGCGCCGAACGGGAAACAACAAATAGGAAGGACGGCGAACACGGCCCCGGGTCAACGCCATCGAAGCCTCGATTGGCCGTACTCAAAGATGGCCGAGGCGCCATCGGTCCAGACATAGGCGACGACGCTTTAATGGATGAAGGTCGATGCGCACGGCGCTTCAGCGCCTGAGGCACCTGCTCGCGGCGCGCGATGTGTTGTGGGGAGGGTGAGGTATCAGAGCCTATCGTGCGAGAAGCCCGGCCAAGTGTCTCGCACGCAGTGCCGCAAGGACTTCGAACAGATAGACGATCGCCACAACGTTGCAAGCAATAATGGCAAAGTCACCAAAATCCACTGGATGCATGTGGTAACCGACTCGGTGGTTATCCATGATTTTCAGCACCGAATCAATGGCCGACGGCAAGCTGGCGGCGCTCCCGCAGATCAACAGAACGATGACTCCCGCAACATGCTTGATGCGTGCCTTCTGAGGCAAAACGCACGTTGTGAGAAGCAAGCCAATGCTGCCTGCATTAGACAAAAGGAAAAAACACGCTGTGGGCCAATCCACGCCTGAATCCAGCAAAGAGAAGATAAACACAAACCACGACAATATCTGCAACGGCATCGCCGGAGCGACTCCAGCGAGCACGTAAAACGACGCCCTCACCACCCTGAAAGTCGCCATAGCCATCACCTTGTGCCTTGAATGTGTTTGCCGTTCCATTGCCCTGGATCACATCCCTATTCTTTCAGCGCATGGATTGTCCGAAAAGACTCGAATTCTAAACGTGCGGAACCCGTCAATTCCCGACGGACGCTGTGCCACCATCTGCGCGCATTATTCCAGCGCCGTCAGTCGATGGCCGCGCCGTCACCGCCTCTCGCTGCAGCTATGCTGCCATCGTTGAGTACATAAAACGGAACTGAAAAGTTGATCGGCTGCTCCTCTCGGCGCATTGGAACGGCTGCGCTCGTTCACGCAGATTCCTGACGCTGCAACCTGAGGTACGGCACGCACCGAGAAGATGAGCGTGTTTCGATGCCACTTCGAATACCTGTTTGAAGCTGCTCGAAATACGCGACGCCGCCGAGACGACGTACGGTATGGCCACGCGCGACAGCAATATGCCGCGGCGGCATGACACCGACCCTGTGCGTGATTCAACCCGAGCACAACATCGTGACGGTTCAGACAACGTACGCGAAGTGAATGGATGGCGAGCAGAACGCTCTGGAGATGGCGAGGCTCGAATCGACGTTATTGCCCTCGAGTTGTCCCGCGCAAAGCAAAACAGGCGCCTAAGCGCCTGTTTTGTTAATGCATTCTTTGGGGTGGCTGATGGGACTCGAACCCACGACGACAGGAATCACAATCCTGGACTCTACCAACTGAGCTACAGCCACCACTGTTACTGCTTTTTGTTCTTCGCTGCTTTTGTGTTTCAGCAGCGAAGAACAAGATTATACGAACACTTTTGAATCTTGCAAAGCTTTTTTTGCAAAAACTTCTTCGACCTCGTTCAGATGCGCGCGCGCCTCGTCGAACACGGCCAGATCGGCACGCGCAAGCTTCTTGTTGTCGGACAGCACACGACGCCAACCGCGTGCGCCGGGCATGCCACGATACAACCCGAGCGCGTGCCGCACGATCGCGCCGAGGTAGGTCCCGCGCTTCAGTTCGGCCGCGCAGTATTCGATCAGCTTTGCCTCGGCCTCTTCGCGCGTCGGCACCGCATCGGTCGATCCGTAGAAGCGCGCATCAACCTCCGCGAGCACGTACGGGTTGTGATACGCCTCGCGGCCGAGCATCACGCCGTCGACATGCTCGAGATGCTGCGCAACCTCGTCGAGCGTCGTGATGCCACCGTTGATGACGATCTCGAGCGACGGAAAATCGCGCTTCAACTGATACGCATAGTCGTACTTGAGCGGCGGGATCTCGCGATTCTCCTTCGGCGACAACCCCTTCAGGATCGCATTGCGCGCATGCACGACGAACGTTTCGCAGCCAGCCTCGGCCACCGTGCCGACGAAGTCGCGCACGAATGCGTAGTCTTCGACCGCGTCGACCCCGATCCGGTGCTTGACCGTGACCGGCACCGACACCGCGTCGCGCATCGCCTTCACGCAGTCGGCGACGAGCGGCGGCTCGTTCATCAGGCACGCGCCGAACGCGCCGCGCTGCACGCGCTCCGACGGGCATCCGCAATTCAGGTTGATTTCGTCGTAGCCCCACTGCTCGCCGAGCTTCGCCGCGCGCGCGAGATCGTCGCGCTCGCTGCCGCCCAGTTGAAGCGCGACCGGCGACTCGTTCGGCGTGAACGCGAGATGCCGCTGGGCATCGCCGAACAGCAGCGCGCCCGTCGTGATCATCTCCGTATACAGCCACGTGTCGCGCGTCAGCGTACGGTGGAACGACCGGCAATGGCGATCGGTCCAGTCGAGCATGGGCGCGACGGATACGCGGCGGGGAGGAAGCGAAGACGGTACGGACATGGATTTCGGGCAACAGGCCAGGCGGCACGGAAACAACCCGGCATTTTACCGCAACACGGGCCCTGCCTGCCCGACACGCGTGCTACCCCTCGCCCAGCTCCGCATCGACCGCCCGCCGCGCCTCGTCGAGCACGCGCTCGATCACGCGTCGTTCGGTCAGCAGTATCCCGTCGACCTTGACGAGCCGCCAGTCGATCCGCACGGCATCGCCCTGCAACACGCGGTAATGCGCATGCTCGCCGTCCCAGACCTGCTCGGTCTTCACCTCGATCTCGAAACCGCGGTACGGCTCGCTGAAATCGCCGAGGTCGCTGCCTCTCGGTTCCATCGCACGCTCCGTGGCGACGCAGCGCCAGGCCGCCCGCGCGGCCGGCGCCGGGCGCTCAATCGTATTCGTCGGATAAAAAGGATTTGCCATCGGCCGTCAGGTCGACCCGATCGGCCGCTGCCTGGTAGATCAGCCCCTCGTTCAGCAACGCGTAGACGACGTCGTCGAACGCAGCGGGAACCGGCCGGCTTTCACCGAACTGGTCGATCCATTTCAGCGCCTCGATGGCTTCGGGGGAAAGGATGGGGGTCATGCGTTGGCCTCCGGCATCGGTGTCGCTCCATCCTAGCACTTCGTCCGGACGTCGAATACCAAGGCAAACGCGCTGCGCAAATGCCGGACGGCGCCAACGGGCAGGTTGCCCGCGGCGCCGCGCCGGTGCAGGACACGCGGGCTCAGAGGCGCGCGATCGATACTTCGGTCGATTTCACGAGCGCGACGACTTCCGCGCCCACCTTCAGTTCGAGTTCGTCAACCGAACGGGTCGTGATCACCGACGTGACGATGCCGAACGGCGTCTCGACGTCGACCTCGGAGACCACCGATCCGCGAATGATCTCCTTGACCTTGCCCTTGAACTGGTTACGTACGTTGATTGCGATGATGCTCATCAGGTTGATCGCTCCGAAGAAAAAGATCTCAGAACGGGCGGCCGCTGCCGCCCGGATTTAAACGGCCCAGCGGATCTGCCCGACCGGTCGAACGTTGTCTGCCTCATGCGGTGCGCCGTGGTCGGACGCACCGGGCCCGCCGGCGAGCACGCGCTTCAGCACGCGATCCTCCAGCGCTGCAAATGCCGCCGATGCGCGGGCGCGCGGCCGGTCGAGCGGCACCGGCTGATCCAGCGCCACTCGTCCCTGCTCGATAAGCAGGATGCGGTCGCCGAGCGCGACCGCCTCCTGCACGTCGTGCGTGACGAGGAGCGCGGTGAATCGGTGCTCACGCCACAACCGCTCGATCAGCGCATGCATCTCGATGCGGGTCAGCGCGTCGAGCGCGCCGAGCGGCTCGTCGAGCAACAGCAGTTGGGGCCGGTGCACGAGCGCGCGGGCCAGTGCGACACGCTGCCGCTGGCCGCCCGACAGTTGCGCGGGCCAGTCGTTCGCACGCTCCAGCAGGCCGACTTCATCGAGCACCGCGCGTGCCTGGTCGCGCGCGCCGCGCCCGAGGCCCAGCATCACGTTCTGCAGCACGGTCTTCCACGGCAGCAGGCGCGCATCCTGGTACATGATCCGCGTATCGAGTTCGCCACCACCCTCGCCGCGCGTCTCGAGCGCGCCGCTGCTCGGCTGCTCGAGCCCTGCAACGAGACGCAGCAGGGTCGATTTCCCGCAGCCGCTGCGGCCGACGATCGCGACGAAGCTGCCGCGTGCGATGCCGAGCTGGACGTTGTCGAGCACCGTGCGTGCCCCGAAGCGCTTGCTGACGCCCGACAGTGTCACTGCATCGTCGGATGCCGGGCTGCCTGGCCGTCGCCGCGCGAGCGGAACGACGGATGCACTGCCGTCACGTTCAAGGACCGCCGCGTCCCGCGCGTCGCCGTCCGCGACACGCGCCTGCGCCAGTTCGGCCTCGAGGTCTGCGCCGGCGAGCAGGCCGTAGGCGGCCGCCGAAGTCGTCGCATTCATGCCTTTGCTCCTGATTGATAAGCGGGGTGCCAGCGCAGCGTCACGCGCTCGAGCCATTTCGCCAGCACGTCGGCCAGCTTGCCGAGCACCGCGTACAGCAGGATGCCGACCACCACCACGTCGGTTTGCAGGAATTCACGTGCGTTCATCGTCATGTAGCCGATGCCCGACTGCGCAGAAATCGTTTCCGCGACGATCAGCATCACCCACATCAGCCCGAGCGCAAAGCGCACGCCGACGAGGATCGACGGCAACGCACCGGGCAGGATCACGTCGCGGTACAGCGCAAAACCGCGCACGCCATAGCTCTTCGCCATCTCGATCAGGTTCGCGTCGACCGAGCGGATCCCGTGATACGTGTTGATGTAGACCGGGAAGAACACGCCGAGCGCAACGAGGAACAGCTTCGCCTTCTCGTCGATGCCGAACCACAGGATCACCAGCGGAATCATCGCGAGCGCCGGGATGTTGCGGATCATCTGGATCGTCGAATCGAGCGCGACCTCGGCTGCCTTCGACAAGCCGGTCGCGAGCCCCAGCGCGAGACCGACGCCACCGCCGATCACGAAACCGAACAGCGCGCGCCAGGTGCTGACCTTCACGTTCGCCCACATTTCACCCGACGTCACGAGCGACCAGGCCGCTCGCACGACCGCCACGGGTTCGGGCAGCACGCGGGTCGACAGCCAACCGATGCGCGCACCGACTTCCCATGCCACCAGCAGCGCAAGCGGCACGAGCCACGGTGCGACGCCGCGCCATGCGCGGGCGGCCACGGCCGCACCCGTCGTCGACGTTTTCGTTGTCATCGCAGGCCTCCTGTCGCTCAGCTCTGGGCCGCTTTCGGCAGATAGCTGTTGCCGACGATCTCGCCGAACGGGCCCGACAGCGGGCCGGTCGCCTTCGCCGCGCCGTTGCCCTTGATCAGCGGGAACACGAGTTCCGCGAACCGGTACGACTCTTCCAGGTGCGGATAGCCGGACAGGATGAAGGTCTCGATGCCGAGATCCGCATACTCGCGCATGCGCTCCGCGACCTGCTCCGGATTGCCGACGAGCGCGGTGCCCGCGCCGCCGCGCACGAGACCGACGCCTGCCCACAGGTTCGGATACACCTCGAGCGCCTCGCGGCCGCCGCGCTTGCCGCCGTGCAGCGCGGCCATCCGGCGCTGGCCTTCCGAATCCATGTTCGCGAACGCCTTCTGCGCACGTGCGATGGTTTCGTCGTCGAGGCGGCTGATCAGGCGCTCGGCGTCGCGCCATGCTTCATCTTCGGTCTCGCGCACGATCACGTGCAGACGAATACCAAACTTGATCTTGCGGCCCCGTGCCTCCGCGCGGGCGCGAATATCGGCGATCTTCTTCGCAACGGCCGCGGGCGGCTCGCCCCAGGTCAGGTAGGTGTCGATGTGATCGGCCGCGATCTCATGCGCAGCCGGCGACGAACCGCCGAACCACAGCGGCGGATGCGGACGCTGCACGGGCGGATAAAGCGCCTTGCCACCCTTCGACTGCAGGTGCTTGCCGATGTAGTCGAACCCGCCGTTGTCGTGCGACGCGGACAGCAGCCCGCGCCAGATGTTCAGGAAGTCGTCGGTAATTTCGTAGCGCGTGTCGTGATCCGCGAACAGGCCGTCGCCTTCGAGCTCGGCGGCATCGCCGCCCGTCACGACGTTGATCAGCAGGCGGCCGCCCGACAGGCGGTCGAACGTCGCGGCCATCCGCGCCGACAGCCCCGGCGATGCGATGCCGGGACGGATCGCGACCAGGAACTTCAGGCGCTGCGTCGCCGGGATCAGACTCGATGCAACGACCCACGCATCCTCGCAGGAACGGCCGGTCGGCAGCAGCACGCCTTCGTAGCCGAGCGTATCGGCCGCCACCGCGACCTGCTTGAAGTAATCGTAATCCGCGGCGCGCGCACCTTCGGCCGTACCGAGATAGCGGCTGTCGCCATGCGTGGGGATAAACCAGAACACATTCATCTGCTGCTCCTGCTTGACTGTCCTTGCCGGAATTTGGAAAAAACACCGCCCTGCTCGCGTCGCGAATGAGCGGCGCATGCATGGTGTGCGTTCGAATCGGGATGGCTCGCCGGTCAGGCCGTGCAGCGGGCGAGGACGCGATTGCACGGCTGTTTCTGGGAAATCAGTCTAGGGATCGGTGCAGGGCTTTGGAACGATTTTTTTGAGCTTAGGTTTTCCGCTTTCGTGATTAGCACGACGCTGGAGCGAATATCGCGGCGGGCGGGCCCTATAATGACGCACCTATCCGAATAACTCCGCGCGGACGGCCCCGGCCGTGCGCGCCTGCGGTGCACTCATCGATGCAGAAAGTCATCCTGCCATTCCTGTCCGGCTTCCTGGCCGCCCTGTTCTTCCGCGAAGCTACGCTCGCACTCCTTCATACGGCCGACCTGATCGCCGCAACCGGCTTCTCCACGCAGCCGTTCGCGCCGCTCGGCATTCCTGAATTTGTCGCGAATGCGCTGATCAGCGCGTGCTGCGCGATCCCGATGGCGTGGCTGCTGCGCGTGTCGCCGGAACGTGAGGCCTCATGGATCGGCGCGCTCGTGTTCGGCGGCATCGTGCTGACGGCCGCCCGCGTATTCGCGATCGATCCGCTGCGCGGTATCTGGCCGTCGGGCAACATGATGCCCGTGCTTGCGGCCGGCTTCGCGGCGAACGCGGTGTGGGGCTTCGGCGCGCTCGTGTTCATGCGTGCGTTCATGTCGGACGACGCAGGCGACGAGTAACGCGGGCGCAAGCGCTACGCTCGTCGCCCCCCCCCAAACGGTCGACACCCATGAAAAAGGCCGCCTGCATGTGCAGGCGGCCTTTTCGTTTCCAGCTCGCGCTTCGATCAGTCCGACCGGCGTCAGTCGTGCAGTTTCCGCAGCGGATGCGTATCCGGCGTCCACGGGCTGTCGAACATCGCGAGCACGTCCGCGCGATCGATATCGGCGGACGACTTGAAGCGCCAGACCGGCTGGTGGTCCTTGTCGACGATCAGCGCGCGCACGCCTTCGATCACGTCGCCGCGCGCGAACGTCGAGCGCGTGAGATCGAGATCGCGCCGCAGGCAGTCGGCCATCGTTGCGCCGCGTGCGCGTTCGACGACTTCCAGCGACACGGCCATCGACAACGGCGACAACTGTTCGCGCATCGCATGGGTCGCCTTCTCGATCCATCCGTCGACGGCCGCGCAATCCTGGTCGGCGTCGAGCGACGCGAGGATCGCGCCGATGTCCGGCTGCGCGAAATGCCGGTCGATCCCGGTACGCGCGTCGGCCAGCGCCGACGTGTCGGGCGTCGGCACGACCTTGTGCGCGGCGGCGGCCTCGGCCACGCACGCAACGGCCTGCTCACCGCTGTCGATACGCGCGCTGCGCAGCGTATCGAGCAGCGCCGGCAGCGCGGCATCGGGCAGATAGACGTCGGCGAGCTGCGCGTATAGCGCGCCGGCCGCGTCGAGCGTCGCGCCGGTCACGGCGAGATAGCGGCCGATCGCACCGGGCGTGCGCGCGAGGAACCAGCTCATCCCGACGTCCGGGAACAGGCCGATACGCGTTTCCGGCATCGCCATCTTCGTCGAGTCGGTCACGACACGCAGGCCGCCCGTATGCCGCGCCGCCTGCGAAATCCCCATGCCGCCGCCCATCACGACGCCGTGCATCAGCGCGATATAGGGCTTCGGATACGCGAAGATGGTGTGGTTGAGCGTGTATTCCTCGATGAAGAACGTGTCGACCGCATCGCGGTCGCCGCGCTGCCACGCATCGTGGAAGAAGCGCACGTCGCCGCCCGCGCAGAACGCGCGCGGATGCGGGCTGTGCACGACGACCGCGACGACCTCGGGATCGTCGCGCCACGCATCGAGCGCCTGCTGCATCAGCCGGATCATGCCGACCGACAGCGCGTTCAGCGCCTTCGGCCGGTTCAGTTCGAGAAAGCCGATGCGGTTCGCGACATACGCGCGTACATCGGGCTGAGTGGATTCGGCGGAAACGGCAGCGGAAGTGGAATCGGTCATGAGGGTCATCCGGCAAATGGCAGTCGCACGCTCAGTGCGCCTGCATCTTCGAAAACAGGTTCAACACCACGACGCCGGCGACGATCAGGCCGAGGCCGATCACGGCCGGCAGGTCCGGCACCTGGCGATAGAGCAGCATCGCGACGAGCGTGATCAGCACGATGCCCGCGCCCGACCAGACCGCATAGATGATGCCGACGGGCATCGTGCGCAACGTGAGCGACAGGCAGTAGAACGCGATGCCGTAGCCGGCGACGACCAGCAACGACGGCCAGAGGCGCGTGAAGCCGTCCGCCGCGCGCAGCGCCGACGTACCGATCACTTCCGCGACGATCGCGATCGCGAGCCATGCGTAACCGGGCAGTTGCATCGCTCAGCTCCTGGCGAGGGCCAGCACGGCGTAGTCGTGGCCGAGCTCGGCACACAGCGCCTCGACGACGAATTCGTGGTCCGCGCGCTGCGGCAGCCCCGACGCCGTGATCGAGCCGATTACGCCGGCACCGGCGACGGTCAGCGGGAACGAGCCGCCATGCGGCGAATATTCGGCGATCGGCAGCCCGTGCTTGTCGGCAAGCGTCGCGCCCGCCTGCTGCATGCGCAGGCCGATCGCGTACGAGCTGCGGCGGAAATGCGCGACGACGTTGCGCTTGCGGCGCACCCAGTCGGCATTGTCCGGCGTGGCTCCTGCGAGCGCCGCGTAGAACAGCGGCTGGCCGAACGTGACGATGTCGATTGCGATCGCATGGCCGCGCGACGTCGCGAGCGCGTGCATCCGGTTGCCGAGCGCCCACGCGCGGGCCGGGTCGAAATGGGGAAATACAAGCGCCTGTTCCTGCGCGCCGATCGATTGCAGATCGTGAGCGATGTCCATGAATCCGTCGATACAGTAATGAGAGTCGCAACAGCGCCGAAGCGATCGCGCACGGCCCCGCTGCCGAATAAACGAAACAAACCGCTCGATTCTAGCGCACGCACCCGCGGTACCGGCCCCACAAGCAACGACAAGAAATTGTCAGAAAACGCTTGCACGCATGCGGGTTACTCCTTATAATTTATTTCTTCGACGGACGCGGGGTGGAGCAGTCTGGCAGCTCGTCGGGCTCATAACCCGAAGGTCGTAGGTTCAAATCCTACCCCCGCAACCAACGTCCAGAATTACGCAAAAAGCCCGGCCCAGTGCCGGGCTTTTTGTTTTTCCGTCGCACTCCCCGCCCCGCTTCGCGCGACACGCGGCCTGCACGCGCAGGCGTTCAAGAATGCCGCGCCCCGGTGATACACTCGCATCACCTCGTCCCTTCCACTCGACATGAAATTCTGCTCCGTCTGCGGTCACGAAGTCATCGCGCGCATTCCTCCGGGCGACAACCGCGAGCGCTTCGTCTGCGATCACTGCGGCACGATCCACTATCAGAATCCGCGCAACGTCGTCGGCACGGTCCCGGTCTGGGGCGATCAGATCCTGCTGTGCCGCCGCGCGATCGAACCGCGCTACGGGTTCTGGACGCTGCCCGCGGGCTTCATGGAAATGGGCGAGACGACGGCTGAAGCTGCCGCACGCGAAACGCTCGAGGAAGCCGGCGCGCGCGTCGAGGTGCAGAACCTGTTCACGCTGCTCAACGTGCCGCACGTGCACCAGGTCCACCTGTTCTACCTCGCGCGGCTCACCGATCCGGCGTTCGAAGCCGGCGAGGAAAGCCTCGAAGTGAAGCTGTTCGACGAAGCCGACATCCCGTGGGACGAGATCGCGTTCCCGACCGTCAGCCAGACCCTGCGATTCTTCTTCGCCGATCGCGCCGCGGGCGACTACGGCGTGCACACCGGCGATATCTTCCGCTCGCTGCGCAACGGCTGAGCCCCCGCCCCATGGTCCCCTGGCTCGGCCCGGACGATCCGTTTCCGCCCATCGAGCGCGCGCTCGGTCCCGCGACCGGCGCGCCCGGGCTGCTCGCCGCGAGCGCCGACCTGCTGCCGTCGCGCCTCATCGACGCGTACCTGCGCGGCATCTTCCCGTGGTACTCGGACGGCCAGCCCGTGCTGTGGTGGAGCCCCGACCCGCGCATGATCCTCGTGCCGGCCGAATTCAAGGTGTCGCCTTCGCTGCGCAAGACACTGAAGCGCGTGCTGCGCGAACCCCAATGGGAAGTGCGCGTCGACTACGACTTTCCGAGGGTGATGCGCGCGTGCGCGCAGGCGCCGCGCCGCGGGCAGCGCGGCACATGGATCACGGCCGAAATCATCGACGCGTACACGTCACTCTACCGCTCCGGCAACGCGCACAGCATCGAGACGTGGCACGACGGGCGGCGCGTCGGCGGCCTGTACGGCGTGTCGTTCGGGCGGATGTTTTTCGGCGAATCGATGTATGCGGACGCGACTGACGCATCGAAAATCGCGCTAGCCACGCTCATCGCGCACCTTCGCGAGCAGGGGCTGGAAATGATAGACTGCCAGCAGAATACGTCGCATCTAGCGTCGCTCGGCGGCCGCGAGATCGCACGCAAGGCCTTTGTCGCTCACGTGCGCAGCGCGGTAGCCGAACCGCCGATTCCGTGGCAGTTCGACAAGCGCGTGCTCGCCGCGCTGACGGGCCGCGCCGAAACGGCGGCCCCCTCCGGGATCGAGCGCTAGCGCGGCCCTCCCTCCCTGCAACGAGAGCTGCCCATGACTCACCCGACTGAGCTGCCGCTTTCACCGCTTTCGGCGCTGCAATTCTATGCAACGGCGCCCTATCCGTGCAGCTATCTGGACGGCCGCGTCGCGCGCTCGCAAGTCGCGACGCCGAGCCACCTGATCAATTCCGACATCTACACCGAACTCGTCAAGGCCGGCTTCCGGCGCTCCGGCGTCTTCACGTATCGTCCGTACTGTGACGGCTGCCGTGCCTGTGTGCCGGTACGCGTCCCCGTCGACGCATTCGCGCCGTCGCGCACGCAGCGCCGGATGTGGAAACGGCACCGCACGCTCGTCGCGACGGTTTCGCCGCTGCACTACGACGAAGAGCACTACGCGCTCTATATGCGCTACCAGTCGGCGCGCCACGCGGGCGGCGGCATGGACCGCGACAGCCGCGACCAGTACGAGCAATTCCTGCTGCAGAGCCGGATCAACTCGCGCCTCGTCGAATTCCGCGACCTCGACGCTCCGGGTGGCGAGCCCGGCAAGCTGCGCATGGTCAGCATGATCGACATCCTCGGCGACGGGCTATCGTCCGTGTACACGTTCTTCGAGCCCGACGACCAGCACACGAGCTACGGCACTTACAACATCCTGTGGCAGATCGAGCAGGCGAAAAGCCTGGGCCTGCCCTACGTGTACCTCGGCTACTGGATCCGCGAGAGCCCGAAGATGGCCTACAAGGCGAACTTCCACCCGCTCGAAGGGCTGATCGACGGCCGCTGGAAGATACTCGATCCGGAACGGATCGACCTGCCGCCCGTCGACGCGGCGCTGGCCCGTGCGCCGTTGCCGGGCGGGCATTCCGGCTCCGGCTGACGCGCGCTGCGGGGATGACGAAGCGAAGCGCGCCCCTGCCGCCCAACTCCCGGTAAAATAGCGGGTTGTCATTCATTCCGGCTGTCCGCCCAATTCCCGTGTTCAGTTCCCTCTATCCGCTGGCCCGCGCATCCCTGTTCAAGATGGATGCGGAAGACGCTCACCACCTCACGCTGCCCGCACTCGGCGCGGCCGGCCGTCCGGGCCTTGCCTCCCCGCTGTCGGCCCGCGTGCCCGACGCGCCGCGCACCGTGATGGGGCTCACGTTCCGCAACCCGGTCGGCCTCGCGGCCGGTCTCGACAAGGACGGCGCGGCCATCGACGGCCTTGCGGCGCTCGGTTTCGGCTTCATCGAGGTCGGTACGGTCACGCCGCGCGCGCAGCCCGGCAACCCGCGCCCGCGGATGTTCCGCCTGCCGCAGGCCGAAGCGCTGATCAACCGGATGGGCTTCAACAACCACGGCGTCGACCAGTTCGTGAAGAACGTCCAGGCCGCCCGCTATCGCGGCATCCTCGGCCTGAACATCGGCAAGAACGCCGATACGCCGATCGAGCGCGCCGCCGAGGACTACCTGTACTGCCTCGAGCGCGTGTACCCGTTCGCGAGCTACGTGACGATCAACATCTCGTCGCCGAACACGAAGAACCTGCGCCAGCTGCAGGGCGCAGGCGAGCTCGACGCACTGCTCGCGGCGCTGAAGGACAAGCAGCAGCGCCTCGCGGACCTGCACGGCAAGCTCGTGCCGCTCGCGCTGAAGATCGCGCCCGATCTCGACGACGAACAGGTCAAGGAAATCGGCGACACGCTGCTGCGCCACAAGATCGAGGCGGTCATCGCCACCAACACGACGCTGTCGCGCGCGGCCGTTCAAGGCCTGCCGCATGCGGACGAAGCCGGCGGCCTGTCCGGCCGCCCCGTGTTCGACGCGTCGAACGAAGTGATCCGCAAGCTGCACGCCGAAGTCGGCAGCGCAGTGCCGATCATCGGTGTCGGCGGCATTTTCTCGGGTGAGGATGCCCGGGCCAAGCTCGCGGCCGGCGCGGCGCTCGTGCAGCTCTATACGGGCTTCATCTATCGCGGCCCCGCGCTCGTCTCGGAATGCGTGAAGGCCATCGCTCGCGAACGCACTGCGTAATATAGGCATAAACAAACGGTATTTAGTGGTCGATTGTGTTTTTGCTATCATCGACCCCGTTATCAGAATCAATGACCCGGACAGGGCAAGGAAACACACGATGAAGATTGCGCTGCTGAAGAAGCTGCTGGTTGCCGGCCTGATCGGCACGTCGTTCGCTGCCGCCACCGCGCATGCGGCCGACCTCCTCGACCAGGTGAAACAACGCGGCACGCTGCGGGTCGGCCTCGAAGGCACGTTCCCGCCGTTCAACTCGAAGAACCCGCAAGGCGAACTCGTCGGCTTCGACGTCGACATCGCGAAGGCCGTGGCCGCCAAGCTCGGCGTGAAGGCCGAATTCGTGACGACCGAATGGAGCGGCATCATCGCGGGCCTGCAGGCAGGCAAGTTCGACGTGATCGCCAACCAGGTCGGTATCACCGACAAGCGCAAGGAAACGCTCGACTTCTCGCCGGCGTACACGTACTCGTCCGCGCAACTGATCCAGCGCAACGACGACACGCGCCAGTTCAAGTCGCTTGATGACCTGAAAGGCAAGAAGCTCGGCGTCGCGCTCGGCACGAACTACATGGACATGGCGAAGTCGGTGCCGGGCATCGACGTGAAGACGTACCCGGGCGCCCCCGAGTACCTGCGCGACCTCGCGGCCGGCCGTCTCGACGCGGCGCTCAACGACCGCCTGATGCTCGCGTACCTGACGAAGAATTCGCAGCTGCCGCTGCGACCGGGCGCGAACGTCGGCTCGGCGAACCCGTCGGGCATCCCGTTCAAGAAGGGCAACCCGAAATTCCAGAAGGCGATCGACGACGCAATGGCGCAACTCGAAGCCGACGGCACCTTCACGAAGATTTCGGACAAGTGGTTCGGCATCGACGTGAC
The DNA here is from genome assembly GCF_017104605.1 of Burkholderia sp. Ac-20384. Classification (NCBI taxonomy): domain Bacteria; kingdom Pseudomonadati; phylum Pseudomonadota; class Betaproteobacteria; order Burkholderiales; family Burkholderiaceae; genus Burkholderia; species Burkholderia sp. Ac-20384. The sequence continues at coordinate 28,793 of NZ_JAAGPE010000015.1, forward strand.
GAAGCCGATCAAGTAAGCACGCCTGCATTTCCCGCCTGACGGCGGGCCGGAAAGGGCGGCATCCGTAACGATGCCGCCCTTTGTTTTATTCGTCCGGTTTATGATTGCGCTTTCGCGCACACATTCGATTCGTATTCCATGTCGACAACGTCCCTGCTCGTCCAATCGCTGCCGGTGCTCGCCCAGGGCGCCGTTCTGACCGTCAAGTTCGCCGTGCTGTCGATGGTGTTCGGCCTGCTTGGCGCCGTCGTGCTCGCGATGATGGGCATCCGGCAAAGCGAAGCACTCGACGGCTTCGAACGCATCTGGGTCAACGCGCTCGCGTGGCTGGCTCGCGCGTACGTGAGCCTGATGCGCGGCACGCCGCTGCTCGTGCAGATCTTCGTCATCTATTACGGGCTGCCGAGCCTCGGCATCTCGCTCGACCCGACGCCCGCCGGCGTCATCGCGCTGTCGGCGAACGTCGCCGCCTACATGTCGGAAAGCATGCGCGGTGCGATCAACGGGATCGCGCGCGGCCAATGGCTCGCCGCGTATAGCCTCGGGCTGTCGTGGGGGCAGACGCTGCGCTACGTGATCGGCCCGCAGGCGCTGCGCATCGCGGTGCCGAGCCTGTCGAACAGCCTGATCAGCCTGATCAAGGACACCTCGCTCGTGTCCGTGATCACCGTGACCGAACTGCTGCGCAGCGCGCAGGAAGTGATCGCGGCGACCTATCAGCCGCTGCCGCTCTATCTCGCCGCCGCGGCCGTGTACTGGATCCTGTGCCAGATCCTCGAATGGGTGCAACGCTGGTACGAAAAGCGCCTGTCGCTGCCGTCGCGGCACTGAGCGCATGCCGTCCGCCGGGCCGCTCGCGCGCGCCCGGCACCCCGCTTCCCGCTTACTCCCCCGAATAACGCACGCCGAGCGCCGATCGCGCGGCATCGGTCATCGCGATCATCTGCCGCGAATGGTCGTGCGTCATGATCGGACTTTCGGTCTTGCCCGCGCGCAGCAGGTCGCAGAAATGCGCGGTCTCGTAGTTCAGCCCGCCACCGTCGACCGGCGCATCGAGTTCGACGGTGCGCCCGTCCGCATAGCGAATCGTCGCACGCGCGGGGTTCCACCACTTCTCGTGAATCGTCACGTGGCCGCCGGCCGCGGCGATCAGCGCGTCGCCGCGCCCCATCACGTCGAGCCCGCAAAAGAGCTGCGCGATCCCGCCGTTCGCGTGCACGCTGTTCAGGCTGGCGAACAGGTCGACACCCGTAGCGCCGACGCGGCCGAGCGTCTGCACGTCGCGCGCTGCGCCGAGCCAGTCGACCGCGAGAAACGTCTCGTAGATCCCGATATCGAGCAGCGCGCCGCCCGCGCGATCGAGACGATAGACGGAATGGTCGTCCGGTACCGACGACGACGCGCACCCGGCCCGCACGAGCCGGATCTCGCCGATCGGATCGTCGTGCAGATGCGCGCGCAGCTGACGGTACAACGGAAAGAACGGCGGCTTCATCGCTTCCATGAAAAGCCGCCCGGCGTCGCGTGCCGCACGCAGCACGGTGTCGAGCTGCGCCGCGTTCAGCGTCGCGGGCTTTTCGCACAGCACGGCCTTGCCGGCAGCAAGCGCGGCCAGCGTGTACTGCGCGTGACTGTCATGGAGCGTCGCGATGTAAACCGCGTCGATATCGCTCGCCAGGAGTGCTTCGAGACTCTCGGCAGGCGTACCGCCGTGCGTTCCGCAAAAGGCTGCCGCGGCATCGGTTCGGCGGGCCCAGGCACCAGCAAGCGTGGCGCCCGGCACGTGAGCGAGGCTTTGCGCGAAGCGGCGCGCAATGCTGCCTGCGCCGACGATGCCGAAGCGCACCGGGCGATGGTCGTTGTCGTTCATCCTGATCTTCCGTGTCGGTCGTATGACGGTGGCCGGCACGCTGCCGGCCGGTCGTCATGATAAACGGCCCGGCGGCACACGGATGAGCGACACGCGCAGCGTCAGGCGCGCATAGGCACGTCGACGGAGAAATCGCGCGAGATCTCGTCGGCGCTGAAATCGATCAGCGCGAGCGATGCGGCTTCGGCTTCGCGCGGATCGCGACGCTCGATCGCGTCGACCACACGCGCATGTGCCTTCACCACGATCTCGTGCGCACCTTCCTTCTGCACGACACGCGGATTCACGAGACGCACCGCACCGCGCACGATCGCCGCCATCTGCTGGAAAAACTGGTTGCCGCTCGCCTGAACGATGCGCGTGTGCAGCAACTCGTCCGCCGTGTCGTAGCCGGGGTCGCCCGGCTGCAGCACCTTGAACGCATCGAACGCTTCGCGGATGCCCGCGATGTCGGCAGCCGTTGCACGCACCGCCGCCTGCGCGGTTGCGCGCGGTTCGATCAGCATCCGGAATTCGATGACATCGCGCATGAACTGCGGATCGGGTTTCGCCCGGAATCGCCAGCTCACCACGTCTTCGTCGATCATCCGCCAGTCGCGCATCGGCCGCACGCGCGTGCCGACTTTCGGACGCACGTCGAGCATGTCGCGCGCAAGCAACATCGATAGCGCTTCCCGCATCACGGTGCGACTCACATCGAACTCTTTCGACAGCACGTCCTGCGGCGGCAAGATGCCGCCGTACTTGTCTTCGACGATACCCGAGACAAGCCCATCCATCACTTTGGCGACCAGTGACCGGTCTTTGCCCTGCTCCATGACACCTCCCCGTGCGTCGATTTGCGAACACCTGCTCCGCAGTTCCGCCGGCCCTGGTTACGACTGTTCTTATGATCTATAAGTTGATGAGTTCGAGGATATTTCGCTATCTGGTAAACACCTGACAGGGTTATCCCTCTTTTTGACGGGGTGATTTATACGGCTAAAAATAAGGCCCGGGAAGCGCATTGCGCCTACCGGGCCCCGATTTCCACAAGATTTAAACATTCAGTCCATTACGACATGTGACACGTCATTACGGACTGCTTGTTGTATCTTTCAATTAGCCGAATAAACGATCGTTTCAACGCCGTTTTCCGTGCCGAGCAAGCACAGATTCGCGCCGCGCTCGGCGAACAGGCCGACCGTCACGACGCCCGGCCATGCGTTCACCTGCGCTTCGAAACCGCGCGGATCGGCGATCTGCAGCCCCTTCACGTCGATGATCTCGTTGCCGTTGTCGGTGATGTAGGGCGCACCGTCCTTCGTCACGCGCAGCACCGGCACGCCGCCGAGGGCGGTCACGCGCCGGCCGATCGCCGTGCGCGCCATCGGCACGACTTCGATCGGCAGCGGGAACGCGCCGAGCACCGGCACACGCTTGCTGGCGTCCGCGATGCAGACGAACGTATCGGCCACCGACGCGACGATCTTCTCGCGCGTCAGCGCGCCGCCACCGCCCTTGATCATCGCGCCGCTCGCGTCGATCTCGTCGGCGCCGTCGACATACACCTGCAGCGAGTCGACCTCGTTCAGGTCGAACACCTTGATGCCGTGCGACTTCAGGCGTTCGGTCGTGGCGACGGAGCTCGATACGGCGCCGCGATAGCGGGCCTTGACGACGGCGAGCGCGTCGATGAAGCAGTTGGCGGTCGAGCCGGTGCCGACGCCGATCACGGCGCCTTCCGGCACGTTCTGGATCACGTAATCAGCGGCGGCCTGGCCGACGAGGCGTTTGAGTTCGTCTTGAGTCATGGAGTGGTAATGCTGCGGGATTGCGGAAAACCGCCAGTTTACCGGACTCGGATGACCGCCCCGCGTTTTTCGGGGTGCCGTGCGCCGTGGACTCAGGGCGCGCCCGCCTCGGGCGCGTTGTCCGCCGGTTGCGTGCCGGGGAAGTACTTGTCGAGCAACGCCTGCGCGATTGCGTCGGTTTCGGCGTCCGGGTTGCCCGCATAGCCGGACGGCCTGAAATGCATCTGGAACGCCGCGAACACGCGTCGCGTGCGGGCGTCGAGCACGCCATCGGTGGCCACGTCGTAACCGTAGCGCGCGAGCTTAAGCTGCAGTTCGCGCACGTCGACCGGCGCATGCGGATCACGACCGCCGAGCCGCGCGGTCACGGTCGCATCGTCCGGCCACGCGCCGACGCCGGCCTGGGCCAGCGCATGCCACGGAAACAGCGGCCCCGGATCGATCTTGCGTTGTGGCGCGATGTCGCTGTGCCCGACCACGCGCGTCGGCGGAATCCCGTAGCGCGCGACGATGTCCTTCGACAGCCGGGTCAGCGCCGCGACCTGTTCGGGCGGATAAGGCTGCCAGGTACGGTTTTGCGGATCAAGCGGCCCGCGGTTCACGTTCTCGATGCCGATCGACACCGCGTTCAGCTCGGTCGTGCCCTGCCACTCGCTGACGCCCGCGTGCCACGCGCGCTCCGATTCCGGAACGAGCTGGTAGACGACCGGCATCCCGCGCTCGATACGCGGCTGCGGCGGGATGACGTAGTGCACGCTGACCGAATCGCCCGTCAGCGTGCGCAGCGATTTCGCCTCGTCGCTTTCGGTGTAATGCATCACGAGAAAGCGGACCCGCGAATCGGCGCCGCGCGCGTGCAGGCTCGTGTCGGCGTAGTAGGTGCCGCGTTCGACGAGCGACGGCGACGTGCAGGCGGCCAGCAGGCACAGCACGGCGCAGGATGCACCAACGCGTAACAGGGTCATCGGTCGCGAGCTCCGGAGAGCCGCGTGCCGCATCGGATCGCGGCACGCGTCGTTCGGGTCATTCGAGGCCCGCGCAGGGCGCGCGGGACGGGCTGTGTCAGCCCTTCACGCGCCGCTGGCGCACGGCTTCGTACAGGCACACGCCGCTTGCGACCGATACGTTCAGGCTTTCCACGCTGCCGGCCATCGGAATGCTCATCACTTCGTCGCAGGTGTCGCGCGTCAGCCGGCGCATGCCTTCGCCTTCCGCGCCCATCACGAGCGCGACGGGGCCGTCGAGCTTCGTTTCGTAGAGCGTTGCCGATGCCTCGTCCGACGTGCCGATGATCCACACGCCGGCCTCCTTCAGCTCGCGCAGCGCGCGGGCGAGGTTCGTCACCGTGATGTACGGCACCGTATCGGCCGCGCCGCTCGCGACCTTGGCCGCGGTGGCGTTGAGGCCGACCGCACGGTCGCGCGGCGCGATCACCGCGTGCGCGCCGGCCGAATCGGCGACACGCAGGCACGCGCCGAGGTTGTGCGGATCGGTGACGCCGTCGAGCACCAGCAGCAGCGCCGGGCCCTGGATGCCGTCGAGCAGCTCCGACAGGTTCTGTGCGAGCGGGATGTCCTCGACACGCGCGACGACGCCCTGGTGACGCTCGGTATGCGCGAGGCCCCACAGGCGCGTTTCGTCGGCCGCGATCAGCCGCACGCCCGCTTCCTTCGCGGTGTGCAGGAAGTCCTGCATCCGGCGGTCACGGCGCGTCTGGTCGTACAGCACCTCCGCAACCGTCGATGCATCGTGCCGCAAACGTGCGGTCACCGCATGAAAACCGTAAAGAACCTTCAGACGTGACATGACTGGAACAACCTTCGATCAAACGTGCGGCCGCGCGACGCGCGCAGCCGCGATCCATGGAAAAGGAAAGCGCCGCGTTGCCGGCTGATGGCCGGTGACGCGGCGTCTCTCGATACTGCAGGGCGGTCGCTGGCGCCGCCCCGAACGCTCAATACTTCTTGCGGGCGCGTGTCTTCTTCGCGGTCGGCTTCGCCGCCGCACCGCCACCGCTGCCGCTGCCGCCCTTCTTCTTCGCGGCGGCACGCGCGGCGCGCGCCTCATTCACCGCGACGCTCGGCGCGCTCGCGGCCTTCTTGCGGCGCGGCACGGGCTCCTCCGCCTGCGGCAGTGTGCGTACGCGCGGACCGTTGCCGCGGTCGACACCGCCACCCGCGGAAGCCGGCGCGGGCGACGGACGCGGCGCCTTCACCGGCGTATCGCGCACGAGCCGGAAATCGATCTTGCGTGCATCGAGATCGACGCGGCTCACCTGCACGCGCACGCGATCCGACAGGCGATAACGGATGCCCGTGCGTTCGCCACGCAGCTCGTTCTTGATCTCGTCGTACTGGAAGTAGTCCGAGCCGAGTTCCGTGACGTGCACGAGCCCTTCGATGAAGAGCGTGTCGAGCTGCACGAAGATGCCGAACGACGTGACGCCATTCACCATCCCGCCGTACTCCTCGCCGAGCTTGTCGCGCATGAAGTAGCACTTGAGCCAGGCTTCGACGTCGCGCGATGCTTCATCCGCGCGGCGCTCGTTCGCCGAGCAGTGCAGGCCGAGCTCTTCCCAGATCGCCGTGTTCGAGCGCGAGCGGCCGCGCGATTCGTCGTCGGCCTGCTGCATCGCGCGGGCGCGCGGCGACAGCGCGGTGTTCAGCTCGAAACCGTCCGGCGCCTTCGGCGTGTACTTCTTGCCCGACAGGATCGCGTAGATCGCGCGGTGCGTGAGCAAGTCCGGATAACGGCGGATCGGGCTCGTGAAGTGCGCGTACGCCTCGTAGGCCAGGCCGAAGTGACCGATGTTGTCCGGGCTGTAGACGGCCTGCTGCATCGAACGCAGCAGCATCGGCTGCAGCATCTGCGCATCGGGCCGGTCGCGGATCTGCGCCATCAGCGCCGCGTAGTCGCTCGCATGCGGCTTGTCGCCGCCACCGAGCGAAAGGCCCATGCCGCGCAGGAACGCGCGCAGGTTCTCGAGCTTCTCCGGCGTCGGCCCCGCGTGCACGCGGTACAGGCCCGGATGCTTGTTGCGCTTCAGGAAATCGGCCGCGCAGACGTTCGCGGCCAGCATGCATTCCTCGATCAGCTTGTGCGCATCGTTACGCTGGCGCGGCACGATCTGCTCGATCTTGCCCTGCGAGTTGCAGACGATGTAGGTCTCGGTCGTGTCGAAGTCGATCGCGCCGCGCTTCTGTCGTGCGGCGAACAGCGACTTGTAGACGCCGTACAGATCCTGCAGGTGCGGCAGAATATCCGCGCGGCGTGCGGCCTCCGGCCCCTTCGTGTTCGACAGCACCGCCGCGACTTCGGTGTACGTGAGGCGCGCAGCCGAATGGATGACGGCCGGGTAGAACTGGTACGCCTTGATCTCGCCGCGCGCGGTGATCACCATGTCGCACGCGAGCACGCAGCGGTCGACCTGCGGATTCAGCGAGCACAGGCCGTTCGACAGCTTCTCCGGCAGCATCGGAATCACACGGCGCGGGAAGTAGACCGACGTGCTGCGCTCGAGCGCGTCGGCATCGAGCCCGCTGCCCGGCTGTACGTAGTGCGACACGTCGGCGATCGCGACGATCAGGCGGTAGCCGTCGCCGCGGCCGACCTTGACCGGCTCGCAGTAAACGGCGTCGTCGAAGTCGCGGGCGTCCTCGCCGTCGATCGTCACGAGCGGCACGTCGCGCAGGTCGACGCGGAAACGCAGGTCGGTCGGCCGCACCTTGTCGGGCAGCGCGGCGGCTTCGTCGAGCGCCGGCTGGCTGAATTCGTGCGGCACGCCGTACTTGCGTACCGCGATTTCGATTTCCATGCCCGGATCGTCGATGTCGCCGAGCACCTCGACGACACGGCCGAGCGGCTGCGAATGGCGGCTCGGGAAATCGGTCAGCTCGACAACGACGACCTGCCCGACCTTCGCCTTCTTCACGTTCTGCGTGATCAGGATGTCATGGCCGATGCGCTTGTCTTCCGGTGCGACGATCAGCGCGCCGTTCTCGTTGAGCAGGCGGCCGATCACGCGCTTGTTCGCGCGCTCGGTGACTTCGACGACGTGCCCCTCCGGGCGGCCGCGGCGATCGTAGCCGACGATCCGTGCGAGCACGCGATCGTTGTGCATCACCTTCTGCATTTCGCCGTTCGGCAAAAACAGGTCGTCCTGGCCGTCGTCGCGGATCACGAACCCGTAGCCGTCGCGATGCCCCTGCACGCGCCCGGCGACGAAGTTCGACGGATGGGTCAACTGGTAATGGCCGCGCTTGTCGAGGCGGATCTGGCCGTCGCGTTCCATCGCGGCGACACGCCGGAAGAACCCCTCGCGCTCCTGACGCTTGATCGACAGTGCTTCGGCGATGTCGTTGGCGGCCAGCGGCGCGTCGCTCGTACGCAGCACGCCGAGAATTTCTTCACGGCTCGGAATGGGGTACGGATATTTGCTCAAGGGTTTGTCGATGGTTGTTCTCGTTGCGTTGATTGATGGTGCACGGCATCAACATAGAGGTGTCCTTCAGACAGTTCTATATTGACGGCGGCGGGTCATTCTATCACCCGCCTGTGTCGCCAAATGACCGGAATGCCGCCTGCAGGCGCGGCGGAGCCCGGTTTGCGATGCATCGCAAAAAAGTGTTGACACGAATAATTGGGGCGCTATAATTTCGCTTCTTTGCAGCAAGCAGCTACTGCAAAACGTGCCCAGGTGGCGGAATTGGTAGACGCACTAGGTTCAGGTCCTAGCGGTGGCAACATCGTGGAGGTTCGAGTCCTCTCCTGGGCACCATCTGTTTTTGAAAAGGTCGGCTTTTAGCCGGCCTTTTTTCATTTCCGGCCCACGAAGCAAAGCGCCTGCGCGCTTTGCGCGAGGACTCGAAAGGCTGCGCTTGCAAGCGCAGCCGGGGTCGCGCATGTGTGACCGAGTCCTCTCCTGGGCACCATCTGTTTTTAAAAAGGCCGGCTTCTAGCCGGCCTTTTTTCATTGCCGGCGCCAGGAAACAGCGCCCGGCTCACTCGCCGATGAACTTGTGCAGCAGCCGTGACAGTTCGTCAAACTCGGCCCTCGAGAATTTCCGCAAGCGGGCGTTGAGCACCTTCGGCGCGATCTCCGGAATCTGCGCGGCCACCGCCTGCCCCGCTTCGGTCAGCGCGAGGTTCACCACCCGCCGATCGCTCACGCTGCGCGACCGCTCGACGAGCCCCTTGCCCTCCAGTTTGTCGAGCACGCGCGTCATCAGCCCGGTGTCGACGCCGAGCAGCTTCGACAATTCGAACGGCGTCGCCGCAATGCCGGTACGCAGGGACAGCAGGACGCCCATTTGCTGCGCCGTGATATCGAGATCCTTCAACGCCGCATCCATCTCGGACGTGATCAGATTGCGCGCCTTCACGAGCATGAACCCCACGCTTTCGGTGTGCAGGAAATTCTTCGGCGTGTAGTGTTCCATCGGGCTCGCTGAGTCGCAATTTATTGACCCACACAATAATTGCGACATCACGATTTTTCAAGGCACGCGGAATCCTGCATGCACCGCCTGCACCGGCTCAGTGCCCGCCGGCGGCCGCGGCCCCGGCTGCCACGCCCTTGCCCGGCCTCGTCACCCAGACCAGCGGGATGATCAGCACGAAGATCACCGACGACAGCCAGAACACATCGTTCAGCCCCAGCATCGTCGCCTGCGCATTCAGCGTCGCCTCGAGGAACGTCAGCGCCTTCGGCGCACCGGCATCCAGCACACTCTGCACTCCGGAGAGCGCGCCCGCGAAGATCGGGTTGTTCACGCTGCCCTGCTCGGCCAGTCGCGCGTGATGCAGGATCGTGCGGTCATTCCACGCGGTGCTCGCGAGCGACGTGCCGACCGCCCCCATGAACACCCGCGCGAAATTGGACAGTCCCGCGGCCGCCGGGATGCGCTCGGGCGGCAGCCCCGACAGGATGATCGACGTAAGCGGCGTCATGAAGAACGCCGTCGGGATCCCTTGCAGCAACGTGGGCACGATGAGCGTCCATGTATCGACGTCCGTCGTATAGCGCGAGCGCATGAAAAACACGCCGGCAAACCCGAGAAAGGCGAGCGTGACGAGCACGCGCATATCCGATTTCGGCATCATCTTGCCGACCACCGGCGCGAGGATCACCGCGAAGATGCCGAGCGGCGCAGTCACGAGGCCGGCATTGATGACCGGGTAGCCGAGCGAACCCTGGATCCATTGCGGCAGGATCACGAGATTCGCGAAAAATACCGCAAACGCAATCGAAATGGCCAACGTCCCGCCGAGGAAATTTCGTTGTGCAAACAGCCTGAGATCGACGATCGGGCGCGCCTCGGTCAGCTCCCAGATCAGGAAGAACACGAAGCCGACCACCGCCACGATGGTCAGGATCCAGATCGTCGACGAATTGAACCAGTCGAGATCCTTGCCCTTGTCGAGCATGACCTGCAACGCGGCCACCCACACGACCAACGCAATCAATCCGACCTTGTCGATCGGCAGCTTGCTGGTTGGCGTCTCGCGGTTGCGATAGAGCGCCCAGATCACGGCAGCGGCAAACAACCCGACCGGCACATTGATGTAGAAGATCCACGACCAACTGTAGTTGTCCGTGATCCAGCCGCCGAGCGCGGGGCCGGCAATCGGCCCGACGGTCGCCGTCATCCCCCACAGCGCCAGCGCGCTCGAACTCTTCTCCTTCGGGAACGAAGCCAGCAGCAACGCCTGCGACAACGGCACGAGCGGCCCGGCCACCGCACCCTGGACGATCCGTGCCGCGAGGAGCGTGGTGAGGTTGGGCGCAAGTCCGCACGCGGCCGACGACAGCACGAACAACAGGATGGCCCAGACGAACAGCTTCACCTGCCCGACCCGCTGTGTCAGCCAGCCGGTCAGCGGGATCGACACCGCGTTGGCCGCCGAGAAGAGCGTGATGACCCACGTGCCCTCGTCCGTGGACACACCCAGATTGCCGGAAATGGTTGGAATCGCGACGTTGGCGATCGACGAATCGAGAACGTTCATGAACGTGGCGAGCGACACGGCGAGCGTGCCCAGCGCGAAGCTGGCGCCGGTCAGGGGCGCCGGCGTACCCGGGGTTTCGGACGGCTTCATCGGATGTCCTTCTGATCGAGCGCCACGCAAACAGCTTCGGCGCCGAACAAAAATATCTGACAAGTCAGATAAATGACGGAAAAAAAGCGATCGGCGCGACGCGCGGGGGTTGCCCGCGTCAACGCCAATCGCTGACTCTGAGTTTTCTGCAACGACTATATTTGACTATGCAATCAAATGCAAGCAGGAGGCATCGATCGCCCGCCCGTACCTGCATGGGCGCGCCGCGATTCCGTGCGCCCCGCCCTTATGCCCGTCAGCCGGATCGAAAGCAGAATTTATCGGTTATCGTCCGCTCGCCCCGTTGGTACGTTAGCCGGCTCGCTTCATTGCAACGAACCAGACACGAGGAGCACAGCCCATGACGTCGATGAACCGCCGCGCATTTGCGCGCGTGATGCTGGCCGCCGGCCTGACTGCCGCCGGCGTCCGAACGCACGCCGAGAACACACCCGAGGTACTGCGCATCGGCTACCAGAAGTCGTCGACGCTCATCACCCTGCTCAAGACGCGCGGCGCGCTCGAGCAGGCACTGGCACCGCTCGGCCTGCGCGTGTCGTGGCATGAATTCGCGAGCGGATTGCCGCTGACCGAAGCGCTCAACGTCGGCGCCGTCGATTTCAGTGCCGACGTGGCCGATACGGTTCCGGTCTTCGCGCAAGCCGCACGTGCGCGTTTCGTCTACGTCGCGCAGGAGGCGCCTTCGCCGAAGGCACAGGCGATCGTCGTCAAGCAGGACAGCGCGCTGCGCACGCTCGCCGATCTCAAGGGCAAGCGCATTGCGGTCACGAAGGCGGCCGGCAGTCATTATCTGCTGCTTGCCGCGCTCGCACGCGCGAAGCTCGGGCCGGCCGATGCGGCAATCCACTACCTGACGCCCGCGGACGGCCGCGCGGCGTTCGAGCGTGGCAGCGTGGACGCCTGGATCACGTGGGACCCCTATGTCGCGTCGGTCGACCGGAATCCCGACGTGCGAATTCTGGCCGACGGCAACGGACTCGCGTCGTACCAGCGCTACTACCTCGCATCCAGCAGTTTCGCCGCCGCGCGGCCCGACGTCGTCCAGATCGTGTTCGACCAGCTGTCGCAGGCCGGCGCATGGCTGCGCGATCACCCGCAGGAGGCCGCGAATACGCTCGCGCCGATCTGGGGGCTCGACGCGGCGACGATCGCGCGCGCGAACGCACGGCGCAGCTATGTCGTTCGTGCTGTGGTCGCGCAAAACTTCGGCGAACAGCAGAAGATCGCCGACACGTTCCTCGCAGCCGGGCTACTGCCTGCCCGCGTCGACACGAGCCAGGCGCAGCGCTGGAATTTCGTTGCGAAACGCGCTGATCCGGTCGGCGCGTGAGAATCCGTCGTGCAAGGGGCAATATTTTTATCGCCTTGAGTGAAATTGTGTTGACAGACTCCGCCGACACGCTAGAATAGCGGTCTTCGCACTGCAGTAATAAGCGAAACGTGCCCAGGTGGCGGAATTGGTAGACGCACTAGGTTCAGGTCCTAGCGGTGGCAACATCGTGGAGGTTCGAGTCCTCTCCTGGGCACCATCTGTTTTCTAAAAAGGTCGGCTTTTGCCGGCCTTTTTTCATTTCCAGCTCAAGACAAGCAATGCGCCTGCTCGCTTCGCGCGATCCCGGAAGGCTGTGCTTGCAAGCGAGGCCGGAGCGCGCACGCGTGACCGCCCCTCCTGATCCCCATCAGCTTTCCCAAGCGGCCCGCTTCCAGTCAACCTCTTTTCACTCCCGACTTCGAAATTGCTGTGCCCGTGCCTGCAACCGGAATCACGAATTCGCCGACGTACATCGGCCACCGCGGCGTTTGCGCACCTCGTCCGATACCCTCCCGAATAAGTCTGCGAATTATTTTCGTTCGCGACCTCAAATTCTGTTGACAGCCTCGCAATACGCGCTATAATTTCGCTTCTTTGCAGCAAGCAGCTACTGCAAAACGTGCCCAGGTGGCGGAATTGGTAGACGCACTAGGTTCAGGTCCTAGCGGTGGCAACATCGTGGAGGTTCGAGTCCTCTCCTGGGCACCATCTGTTTTTGAAAAGGTCGGCTTTTAGCCGGCCTTTTTTCATTTCCGGCTCAGAAAACGCACCCCCCTCCATCTCCGAGAGCAAACCAGTCGCTTCGGTTTGCGCGGCCAGCGAGCCGTGACGGCATGCGGCGACTCCGACGACGGCCCATTGTCCAGGGTGCGGATCACCCCGCAAGCCGCCCTGCGCCTGATTGTCTCGATCCCCGCGCTCCATCCCCGATTCCGGACACCGCACACCGCCATCCCTGCCGCCACCCCAAACCGGGATTTCCCTAGGCTGACATGCCGTCGCTCACGCGGTTAAATAAATCAACGTGATTTATTTAATGCGCCACCGAACGGCGCGACATGGAAGGAGACGCCATGAGAAGCCCGCACTTCGGCCAGGGAAGCAATTCGGCCAACGTGCGCCGTTACAACGAGCGCCTGCTGCTGAAGACGCTGCGCCGCGCAGGCAGCGCGTCGAAGGCTGACCTCGCCCGCCTTGCGAACATGACGGGAACGGCAGTCGGCAGCATCATCGCGTCGCTCTCCGACGCGAAGCTGATCGAATTCGCGGGCCGCACCGAAGGCCAGCGCGGCCAGCCGGCTTCGCTGATCCGCCTCGACCCTCGCGGCGCGTTCGGCATTGGCGTCCATCTCGACCGCATGCGCATCGAAACGGCACTCGTCAACTTCGCGGGTGACGTACTCGGCCGCCGCTCGCACGACACGCTGCTGCCGCCGCCCGCCGACGTGCTCGAGATCGTTCGCCACGACATCGACGCAATGCAGGCCCTGCTCCCCGACCACGAGCGCGCGCGCCTGACCGGCATCGGCGTCGCACAGCCATACAACCTCGGCGCATGGATGCGCGAACTCGGGCTTGCGCCCGACACATTCCGCGCGTGGGAGGACGTCGATTTCGCGGCCGACCTCGGTCGGACGCTGTCGCTTCCCGTATTCGGCGAAAACGACGGCAACGCGGCCGCGATCGCCGAGCTGTTCTACGGATACGGCCGGCAGTGCGACGACTTCGTCTACCTGTTCATCGGGCCGGCGATCGGCGGCGGCATCGCGATCGATGGCGACTGCCTGCGCGGCGTCACCGGCAATGCGGGCGACATCGCCGTGATTCCCGTGCCGCCGAGCCGGCTGGCTTCCGCGCCGCCGCCCCGCGGCCCGTGGGACATCCTGCTCGCGCGCGCGTCGCTGCACGCGTTGGTGCGCCACCTGCGCCATCACGGCGAGACGGTCGACAACCGGGCCGATCTCGAAGCGTGCATCGCCCGCGGGCTGCCGGCCGTCGACGAATGGATCGACGATTGCGTCGACGCTCTGGCACCGGCATTGCGTTCAGTGCTGTGCGTGGTCGATGCGCCGGTGGTCGTGCTCGACGCCGATACCGACGCGGGACTGCTCGACGCGGTCACGACGCGCCTGCGCGCGGCGCTCGTGGCCACCGCCCCTGAAGCGCGCGGCACGCCGGTGCTCGTCCGTGGCACGTTCGGCGCCGATGCCGGTGCGATCGGTGCGGCCACGCTGCCGATGTTCTTCAACTTCTCCCCGCGGGCCGGCATCCTCAAGGGCGCCCGCACCGACTCGCAGGAGGTCAACCATGTCGCGATCTGAGTCGCCCCGCCCGTTGCTCGAGATGCGCGGGATCAGCAAGACGTTCCCGGCCGTGCGTGCACTCGACAACGTCAGCCTGACCGTCTATCCCGGCGAGATCCATTCGCTGATGGGCGAAAACGGCGCAGGCAAATCGACGCTGATGAAAATCCTGTCGGGCGCGTACCGCGCCGACGCCGGCGGCGAGATCCTGATCGACGGCGCCCGCATCGACATCGACGGCCCGCTTGCCGCGCGCGATGCGGGCGTCGCGGTGATCTACCAGGAGCTGTGCCTGTCGCCGAACCTGAGCGTCGCGGAAAACATCTACATCGGCCGTGAACTGCGGCGCGGCAACCGGCGCTGGGGCACGATCGACCGCGCGGCGATGGCGCGCGGCTGCGAGGACGTGCTCGCGCGCCTGGGCGCGTCGTTCGGGCCCGACACGCTCGTCGACACGCTGTCGATCGCGGAGCAGCAGCTCGTCGAGATCGCGCGCGCCGTGCACACCCGTGCGCGCATCCTCGTGATGGACGAGCCGACCACGCCGCTGTCGTCGCGCGAAACCGAACACCTGTTCCGCCTGATCCGCCAGTTACGCGAGGAAGGTCTCGCGATCATCTACATCAGCCACCGGATGGCGGAGATCTACGAATTGTCCGACCGGGTGTCGGTGCTGCGCGACGGCACGTACGTCGGCACGCTCGAACGCGCATCGTTGTCGGCCGAGCGTCTCGTCGCGATGATGGTCGGCCGCGACATCTCCGGCTTCTACAAGAAGGAACACGCGCCGTACGACCCCGGCCACCTGCTGCTGTCGGTCCGCGACATCGCCGACGACGCGCGCGTGCGCGGCTGCAGCCTCGACCTGCATGCCGGCGAAGTGCTCGGCATCGCGGGGCTCGTCGGCGCAGGCCGCACCGAACTCGCACGGCTGATCTTCGGCGCCGAACCGCGCGTGCGCGGCGACGTGAAGGTCGGCGAACGCACGTTCGGCGCGCACTCGCCGCGCGACGCGATCGATGCCGGCCTCGTCTACCTGACCGAAGACCGCAAGCGCCAGGGCCTGTTCCTCGACATGAGCGTGCGCGACAACATCAACATTTCGGTCTGCAACCGCGACGCGCGGCTCGGTGCGCTCGACCTCGCGCGCGGCGCCGAACGCGCGCGCGACGCCATTGCATCGCTGTCGATCCGCGTACCCGATGCGAATGTCAACGTCGGTGCGCTGTCAGGCGGCAACCAGCAGAAAGTGCTGCTGTCGCGCCTGCTCGAGACGAAGCCGCGCGTGCTGATCCTCGATGAACCGACGCGCGGCGTCGACATCGGCGCGAAATCCGAAATCTACCGGATCATCAACGAATTGGCACGGGCCGGCGTTGGCGTGATCGTGATCTCGAGCGAACTGCCGGAGATCATCGGTGTGGCCGACCGCGTGCTCGTGATGCGCGAAGGCGAGATCGCCGGAGAACTCGGCGGCTACACGCAGACGCCCATCACGCAGGAAGCCATCATCGCGCTCGCCACCGGCTCGCAAGCCGAGCTCGCCGACGCGCACTGAGCCTCGCCCTTTTCATTTCTTTCTTACATTCAGGTTAACGAAATGATCAACCCGACCAAGCAGCGGAACCTCGCTTCCGCGACGGCCCAGCCGGTGGCCACCCGTACGCCACTATTGCGCGGCGCCGATCACCGCGCCCGCATGCAATCGCTGATCCGCACCGCCGGCATGCTGCCGGTGCTGCTGGTTCTGTGCATCGGCTTCGGCTTCCTGACCGACGGTTTCTTTACGCTGCAGAACCTGTCGATCGTCACGCAGCAGGCGTCGATCAACATCGTGCTCGCCGCCGGCATGACCTTCGTGATCCTGACGGGCGGCATCGACCTGTCGGTCGGCTCGGTGCTCGCCGCCGCCGCCGTCGCGGCGCTGCTCGCGTCGACCATCCCGGGCTGGGGCTGGCTCGGCGTGCCGTTCGCGCTGATCGTCGGCCTCGTGTTCGGTGCAATCAACGGCGGCCTGATCTCGTTCCTGCGCCTGCCGCCGTTCATCGTCACGCTCGGCGCGATGACGGCCGTACGCGGCGTCGCGCGCCTGATCGGCAACGACACGACCGTGTTCAATCCGCAATTGCCGTTCGCGTTCATCGGCAACGGCACGATCCTCGGCGTGCCGTGGCTCGTCGTGATCGCGTGCGCGGTGATCGCGATTTCGTGGTTCATCCTGCGCCGCACCGTGCTCGGGATGCGCATCTATTCGGTTGGCGGCAATCCGGAAGCCGCCCGCCTGTCGGGCATCAACGTGCGGGCGATCCAGATGTTCGTGTACGCGGCGTCGGGGCTGCTCGCCGGCCTCGGCGCGGTGATGTCGGCCGCGCGACTCTATGCGGCCAACGGCCTGCAGCTCGGCCAGTCGTACGAACTCGACGCGATCGCCGCGGTGATCCTCGGCGGCACGAGCTTCGTCGGCGGCGTCGGCTCGATCGTCGGCACGCTGATCGGTGCGCTGATCATCGCGGTGCTGACGAACGGCCTCGTGCTGCTCGGCGTATCCGACATCTGGCAATACATCATCAAGGGGCTCGTGATCATCGGCGCGGTCGCGCTCGACCGCTACCGCCAGCGCGATTCGGCACGTACCTGAGCGCCTGCCCGTCCATTCAACCTTGCAGCGCGGGCCGATCCCCGCGCCCGCTCGCCAAGCAACTTCACGGAGACACAACGACATGTTCAAGCACAAAGCCGCCCTGACCGCCGTCGCCTGCGCACTCGCCTTCGGCGCTTCCGCCGCGCACGCGGCCGACAAGCCGCTCAAATCGATCGGCGTCACGGTCGGGTCGCTCGGCAACCCGTACTTCGTCACGATCGTCAAGGGCGCCGAGGCGCGCGCCAGGCAGATCAACCCGAACGCGAAAGTCACGGCCGTGTCGGCCGACTACGACCTGAACAAGCAGTTCACGCAGATCGACAATTTCATCTCCGCGCACGTCGACATGATCCTGCTCAACGCAACCGATCCGAAGGCGATCGAGCCGGCGGTGAAGAAGGCGCAGGCGGCCGGCATCACGGTCGTCGCGGTCGACGTCGCGGCGGCTGGCGCGAACGCGACCGTGCAGACCAACAACGTGAAGGCCGGCGAGCTGGCATGCGACTACATCGCGAAGAAGCTCAACGGCAAGGGCAACGTGATCATCGAGAACGGCCCGCAGGTGTCGGCCGTGATCGATCGCGTCAACGGCTGCAAGACCGTGCTCGCGAAGAACGCCGGCATCAAGGTGCTGTCGAGCGACCAGGACGGCAAAGGCTCGCGCGAAGGCGGGATGAACGCGATGCAGGGCTACCTGACGCGCTTTCCGAAGCTCGATGCGGTGTTCACGATCAACGACCCGCAGGCGATCGGCAGCGATCTCGCCGCGAAGCAGCTGAACCGCCCGGGCATCGTGATCACGTCGGTCGACGGTGCCCCCGATATCGAGGTCGCGCTCAAGTCGAATACGCTCGTGCAGGCGTCGTCGAGCCAGGATCCGTGGGCGATGGCGCAGCAGGCGGTCAACGTCGGCTACGGCATCATGAACGGCCAGAAGCCGGCCAACCCGATGATCCTGATCGAACCGACGCTCATCACGCGCGACAACGTGAAGAGCTACAAGGGCTGGAGCACCCCGCGCTGATCGCGCCGCCCGTCCGCCCACGCAACCGGGCAGTGCCGGACCGCATCGCAACGTGCGACGGCCCGCACTGCCCGTCATTTCAGATCAATCGCTGCATGGCCGCGCACCACGCCGCGGCACAAGGTTCGACATGACGACGACGTTTCCCCGCCTGATCGTATTCGGCGAAGCATTGACCGATTTCATCCGCGACGACGCGCAGCACTGGCACAGCGTCGCCGGCGGCTCATGCTGGAACGTCGCGCGCGTCGGTGCGCGACTCGGTGTGCCGACGGCCTTTGCGGGCACGGTCAGCCGCGACACCTTCGGCGACGAGCTGATGCGCAAGAGCGCCGACGCGGGGCTCGACCTGCGCTTCATCCGGCAGGTCGATCGCGCACCGCTGCTCGCGATGGTCGTATCGAAGCAGCCGCCCCACTACTTCTTCATCGGCGAGAACAGCGCCGATCTCGCGTTCGATCCGGCGGACCTGCCCGCCGGCGCACTCGACGCGGCCGAGATCGTGCATGTCGGTTCGCTTGGCGTCGTGCGCGAGCCGCTCGCGTCACGCCTGATCGAAGTGGCGCAAGCTGCGCGGGCGGCCGGCAAGCGGATCTCGTTCGACCCGAACTTTCGTGCGCCGATGGCCGCACCGTCGTATCGCGACACGCTGCGCAAGCTGGCCGGGCTCGCCGACTGGATCAAGGTATCCGACGAGGATCTGCGCGGACTGTTTCCCGAACTCGATGAAGCCGCCGCGCTCGCGCAACTGCGCACGTGGGCGCCGCGCGCGACGATGCTCGTCACGCGCGGCGCATCCGGCATGCAGCTCCTGCATCGCGACACCGTGCTGTTCCAACCCGCGTTCCCGACCGACGTGGCGGACACCGTCGGCTGCGGCGATGCGAGCATCGGCGGCTGGCTCGCGAGCCAGCTCGCGCGTCCCGATGCGTCAGACGCCGAGCACCTGCGCTATGCAGCCGCGTGCGCGGCGGTCGCCTGTGCGCATGCAGGCGCCTATGCGCCGACGGCGGCCGAAGTGACCGACATGATCGATCGCTCCGCCGACGCCGCAGTTTCGCAATAGCACGCGCCGGCGCGCCGCCTCGTCACGCGGCGGTCGTGCCGTCGCTGCCGTCCGGCGGCATCCCGGCCTGCAGCAGTTGCAGGCTTTCGTCGACGCTCAGTTCGGACATTGCATCGTCGTGCAGCGTATCGTCGGCCGCCCGGCGCAACGCATGCAGTGCGTGCACCTTGAGCCGCACAATGGCGAGCCGCAACCCGCGCGCCGTGCATTCGGCCGCGAACGTGCGCAACGATTCGATCGTCGTGCTGTCGACATCCGGCGTTTCCTCGAGGCTCAGCATCACGGTATGCGCGTCAGGCGCGGCCTTCATCAGCGCGCGCACGCGGTTCAGCATCCGGTCCGCATTCGCGAAGAACAGTTGCGCCTCGGGCCGCACGATCAGCACGCCCGGCACCGGCTTCGCGTCAGCATGGCTCGCCACGTCGACGAAATCGTGACTGTCGCGCAGCCTGCCGAGCACGCTGACGTTCGGCTCGGACAGCTTGCGCAGCGTCAGCAGCAGGCTCACGCCGATGGCCGCGAGCAGTCCGTGCAGCACGCCGAGCACGAGCACCGCGAGCAGCGCGGCGACCACGACGAGCCGGTCGCGATGCCAGGCCCAGTACGGCCGGAATACCGACGGATGCAGCGAGTGGCTGACCGCGAAGATCACGATCGCCGCGAGCACGGGCTCCGGCGTGCGCGCGAGCTGCGGCAGCAGCAGCCAGACGATCAGCGCGACCACACCCGCCGCCCACAGGCCGGCAAAGCGCGACTGCGCGCCGGCCGCTTCGTTCGCCGAGGTCGCCGAATAGCCGGCGCCGACCGGCATCCCGTGCAACAGGCCCGATACGAGATTCGCACAGCCAAGCGCGACGAGGTCGCGGTTCGGCGACACGCTGTCGCCGTGCTTCAACGCGAAGTTGCGGATCGATCCGTACGATTCCGCGTACAGGATCAGCATCAGCGCGAATGCAAGCTCGATGGTCTGCATCCACGCGTTGCGGTCGAGGGTCGGCAGGCCGAACTCGATATGCTTGAAATCGATATGGCCGACGATCGCAATCCCGTATCGCTGCCAGTCGATCGCATAGCCGGCCGCGATCGACAGCACGATCACGACGAGCGTCGCGGGCACGCGCGAGCTCCGCCCGAGCGCGAACAGCAACGCCAGTGCGATCGCACCGAGCACGACGCTCGCGAGATTCGCATGCGGCGCGCCGGTGATCAGGTCGAGCGCGACATGCGGCGCATCGCTGTGCTGCACGGAGATCGCGAGAATCTTCGGCAACTGCTTGATGACGATCGTCAGCGCGAGGCCGAACGTGAAGCCGCGCAGCACCGGCCGCGCGACGAAATCCGACATGCCGCCGAGCCGCGCGGCACCGGCCAGGATGAACAGCACGCCCGTCATTGCGACGAGCGCGGCGGCGAGCGCGAGCTGTGCGGCAAGCGCCATCCCCGATTCCGCGAGCACGGTCGCCGCGAGCACGGCGGCCGACGACGACGTCGACGACACGATCGCGAAGCGGCTGCTGCCGGTGAGCGCATAGACGACGAGCCCCGACAGCAACGCGATGAGACCGGCCTGCGGCGGCAGGTTCGCCAGCCCCGCATACGCGACCGCCTCGGGGATCAGCAGGCCCGCGATCGACAGGCCAGCCAGCGCATCGAGGCCGATGCGTCGCGTGGGCGGCGGCGAGGCCGCGTCGAGCGCGGCGAAATGGTCGGCATGCTGCGGGCCGGCATCGGGGCGGATCGGGGCGGTCGTCATGAGGGGGTCAGGGCTTGACGGCGATGACGCCCGACCAGCCGGGCAGATAGCGTGCATCCTGCTCATGCGCACGATGCAGTGCGATATCGAGCGCCTTCGCGAAGTTCTTGCGGATCTGGTCGAGCGACACGTGCTGACGCAGGTAATCGGCCCACAGGAATTCGCTGAACGGCGTCGCATCCTTCGCATAGCCGCCCGCCGTGCGCAACTCGCCGGCGAGGCTGCGGTACGGATCGTCCACGAGCCCCGTCAGCGCCTTCGGCAGATTCCCGTAGTCGCGGCGCGTGCCGTCCGCGCCGAACGGATGCACCCACTGGTTGTGTTCCATCATCCGCCAGAAGATCGTGTCGTCGAGCCACGACAGATCCTTCAGCAGCATCGCGTTCACGCGCGCCTCGCCTTCCTCGATCAGCGCGAGGCCGAGGTGGTGATGATCGGTGATGTAGTGCAGCCCGTCCGGGCCGAGCACCGCCGGGAACCAGTGCGATTCGATCGCGGCCTTGCGCGCGCGCTTGCTGAGCGCCTTCCAGTGCTTGCGCTTCGCCTTGACTTCGCGATAGCCGACCGTCATCTGCGTGGGACGCAGTTCTTCCAGCTTGACGGGAATCAGATGAACATCGTTGCCGAGAGCCATGGTCGTACCCCATGTTGCGAAATTCCGGCAACGATACTCCTGATCGCGCGAGCCGTTAATACGTCATGACCTCGATACGCCACCGGTTGACGATCTCTGACACCGTCCCGCGCACACGCGTCGCCGCGCTACGCGCGCAGATCGTTGCGTTCGAGACGATGTCGAATGTAAGGAATGCCATCGTGCACGACGCTCACGCGACGCATCCCGAGCTTGCGCGCGACATTCAGCGAGCCGCTGTTGGCCTCCGCGATATCGGCGATCACGCGCGGCAGGCGCACGGTGTCGAAGGCGTGGCGCACGACGGCTGCTGCGGCCTCGCTCGCGATGCCACGCCCCCATGTCGCACGCACCAGCCGCCAGCCTATCTCGACGTCGTGCGCACCGTCCACATAGTCGGGAATCAGCAGGATCCAGCCGATGAACGCATCGGGCACGGCCTTCTCGAAGATCGACCAGTAGCCGAGGCCCGGCGGATAGTCGCACGTGATCCGGTGCGTGACGAAGCGCCGATGCTCGACGGGATCGTGCCACGGCCCGGCGATGTGCCGCGTGACCTCGGGATCGCGATCCATCGCAAGGCACGCATCGAGGTCGGCCATCACACGCGGCCGCAACCACAGCCGGGCAGTTTCGAGCACGGGCAGCGTGGCGGCGGAACGTTCGGTCATCGGGACTCCTGATTCGGTGACAATGCGCATCGGGTTGATTACAAAACAGATACAAACTGCCTTCCGGAATGATACAGATGCCTGTCGCCTGATTCATGCGACGGCGTTTCCCATTCCGCAACAGTTCATTTCCTAGGGATTATTCCCGATTCGACGTTATCGCGCCCCACATCGTCCGGCGTCGCGGCCTACACTCGATCAATGCCCCCGCACCGCGCGCAAGCCGGCCGGCATCCGCATGCACATCGCGAGCGCGCAAGCCAACGAGGAGACCTCGGACATGAGCTGGACCCGCGAACAACGCAACGTCACGATCGCCGCCTACCTGGGCTGGACACTCGATGCGTTCGACTTCTTCCTGATGGTCTTCGTGCTGAAGGACATCGCCGCCGAATTCGGGTCGACGATTCCCGCCGTCGCGTTCGCGCTCACACTGACGCTCGCGATGCGCCCGCTCGGCGCACTGATCTTCGGCCGGCTCGCCGATCGCTTCGGCCGCCGCCCGACGCTGATGGTCAACATCGCGTGCTACTCGCTGCTCGAACTCGCATCGGGTTTCGCGCCGAGCCTGACCGCACTGCTCGTGTTGCGCGCGTTGTTCGGCGTCGCGATGGGCGGCGAATGGGGCGTCGGCTCGGCACTGACGATGGAAACCGTGCCGACCCATGCGCGCGGCTTTGTATCGGGGCTGCTGCAGGCCGGCTATCCGAGCGGCTACCTGCTCGCGTCCGTCGTGTTCGGCCTGTTCTACCAGTACATCGGCTGGCGCGGGATGTTCATGGTCGGCGTGCTGCCCGCGCTGCTCGTGCTGTACGTGCGCGCTCACGTGCCCGAATCGCCGGCGTGGATGCAGATGGAGAAGCGCCCGCGCCCGAGCCTGGGCACCACGCTGAAGCAGAACTGGAAGCTCACGATCTACGCGATCGTCCTGATGACCGCGTTCAACTTCTTCTCGCACGGCACGCAGGATCTCTACCCGACGTTCCTGCGCGAACAGCATCACTTCGATCCGCATACCGTGTCGTGGATCACGATCGTGCTGAACATCGGCGCCATCGTCGGCGGCCTGTCGTTCGGCGCGATCTCGGAACGGATCGGCCGGCGTCGTGCCATCTTCATCGCGGCGTTGATCGCCCTGCCCGTGCTGCCGCTGTGGGCGTTCTCGAGCGGCCCGGTCGCCCTCGCCGCGGGGGCATTCCTGATGCAGATCTCGGTGCAGGGTGCGTGGGGCGTGATCCCGGTTCACCTGAACGAGATCTCGCCCGACGAGCTCCGCGCGACCTTCCCCGGAGTCGTCTACCAGCTCGGCAATCTGCTCGCGTCGGGCAACGCGACGATGCAGGCCTCGCTCGCCGTTTCGAACAACAACAATTACAGCTTCGCGCTCGCGCTCGTGGCCGGCATCGTCGCCGTCGTGATCGCCGTGCTGATCCTGTTCAGCCGCGAGCGGCGCGGCATCGACATGACGCAATCGGTCAATACGCGTAGCACGGTCACCTGAACCCGCGCGTTGCCGCACCGCATCATCGCGTGTGCCCCGTCCCGCCGAGGGCACGCGCGATACTTTCCGCATTCGCACATCGAACTAGAGGAATTTGTCCAGATTCCCTGCTTGCCCGCTCCGTCCGCGATTTTTTATCTTAATAAAAACGACTGTTTGAATCAGACAAACAAATCACCAGTTCGCGGCCGGGCGACCGGCATGGGAGGCGGGACATGGCAGTAAGTCAGGAGGGGCGGCCATCCGCGGGACGGCCGTCCGGGGCACGGTCATCCGGCACGCGGCAGACCGGCGGGACGAAGGCGCGCATCCTCGATGCAGCCGAGGATCTGTTCATCGAGCATGGCTTCGAGGCGATGTCGATGCGCCAGATCACCTCGCGCGCGGCGGTCAACCTCGCCGCGGTCAACTACCACTTCGGCAGCAAGGAAGCGCTGATCCACGCGATGCTGTCGCGCCGGCTCGACCAGCTCAACCAGGAACGCCTCGGCATCCTCGACCGCTTCGATGCGCAGCTCGGCACGCACATCACCTGCGAGCACGTGCTCGGCGCGATGTTCATCCCCGCACTGAAGGCATCGCGCAACCCCGAACGCGGCGGGCCCGGGTTCCTGCGGCTGATCGGCCGTGCGTACACCGATCCGTCACCGTTCGTGCGCAACTTCCTGACCGCGCACTACGCAAGCGTCGCAGGCCGCTTCTTCGACGCGTTCCAGCGTGCCTTGCCGCACCTGCCGCGCACGGAGCTCGGCTGGCGGCTGCACTTCGCGATCGGCGCGCTGTCCGGCGCGCTCGCGGGCGCTGAAACGGAAAGCCTGATCGACGAGTTCTCGCAAGGCCGCACGATGAACGACGTGCAGATGATCGCGCGACTGTCGTCGCTGATCGTCGCCGCACTGAAAGCGCCGATGCCCGACAGTGCGCAACTGTCGATCTTCGCGGCCGTGCTCGACGACGCGGGGGCCAGCGAAGCGTTCGGGCTGCCGCAGTCGGCTGCGACCGCCATCGATACGGCGACGCTGCATTCCACGAACTGAGCGCGCGAGGCCACGCGCGGCTTCCTGTTCACGATTTGATTGAAACGCGCGGTCGTGCGGGGCGTCGAGGCGCCCCGTCGATCGACCGTGCGGCACGGGGCACGGGCCGGCGCAGAAGCGCCCGCCCTCGCCGAGAGCACAGACCGGAGACTCGTCATGTCATCTTCCGCAGCAACCGCAGCGGCCCAGGTTCCGCCGAACACCGACGGCATCTGGTACGCGTCATACCCGCCCGGCGTCCCGCACGAGATCGACGTCACGCAATACGCCTCGCTCGTGCAGTTCTTCGACGAATGCACGAGCCGCTTCGCCGAACGCGTCGCCTACGTGAGCGCGGGCGCATCGATGACCTATCGCACGCTCGCGCAGAAAGTCGACGCGTTCGCGTCGTACCTGCAAAGCATCGGCATCAAGCCCGGCGACCGCGTCGCGATCATGCTGCCGAACACGTTCCAGTACCCGGTCGCGCTGTTCGGCACGCTGAAGGCCGGCGCGATCGTCGTCAACGTCAACCCGCTCTACACCGTGCGCGAACTCGCGCACCAGTTGAAGGACAGCGGCGCGCAGACGATCGTCGTGTTCGAGAACTTCGCGCGCACGCTGCAGGACGCGCTGCCGGAAACGCAGGTGAAGAACATCGTCGTCACCGCGCTCGGCGACCTGCTCGCCGACGGCTTCAATGCGAAAGGACGCCTGATCAATTTCGTGCTGAAGCACGTGAAGAAGCTCGTGCCGGCCTACCACCTGCCGCAGGCCATCCGGTTGCGCTCCGCCCTCGCGCTCGGTGCGCGCGGCAAGCCGCAGCCCGTGCAGATCACGCGCGACGACCTCGCGTTCCTGCAATACACGGGCGGCACGACCGGCGTCGCGAAAGGTGCGATGCTCACGCACGGCAACCTGATTGCGAACCTGCTGCAGGCGAAGGCGTGGATCGCCGACCAGGTCTCGGGCGATGTCGAAACCGTGCTCACGCCGCTGCCGCTGTATCACATCTATTCGCTGACGGTGAACGCGTTCATCTTCATGGGGCTCGGCGGGCGCAACATCCTGATCGCGAACCCGCGCGACATGACGATGGTGATGAAGATCATCCGCAACGAGACGTTCACCGGGATCACCGGCATCAACACGCTGTACAACGCGTTCCTCGACAACGAGGAATTCCGCAAGCGCGATTTCTCGAAGCTGAAGCTCGCGATGGCCGGCGGGATGGCGATGCAGCGCGCGGTCGCGGAGCGCTTCCAGCAGGTGACAGGCCGGCCGGTCGTCGAAGGCTACGGCCTGACCGAATGCTCGCCGATCGTCACGATGAACCCCGTGGACCTGAACGACATGGCCGCATTCAGCGGTTCGATCGGCCTGCCCGCGCCGTCCACCGTCGTGCGCTTTCGCCGCGAGGACGGTACCTGGGCGCCCATCGGCGAACCGGGCGAGCTGTGCGTGCATGGTCCGCAGGTGATGCGCGGCTACTGGCAGCGCCCCGACGAGACGGCCAAGGTGATCGACGCCGACGGCTGGCTCGGCACCGGCGACATCGGCGTGATGGACGAACGCGGCTTCATCCGCCTGATCGACCGCAAGAAGGACATGATCCTCGTGTCGGGCTTCAACGTATATCCGAACGAAATCGAGGAAGTGCTGGTGATGCATCCGGGCATCAGCGAAGCCGCGGCGATCGGCATTCCTGACGAAATACAGGGCGAACGGATCAAGGTGTTCGTCGTGCGGCGCGACCCGTCGCTGACGGTCGACGACGTCCTCGCGCACTGCCGCAAGAACCTGACCGGCTACAAGATGCCGAAATTCGTCGAGTTCCGCGACGCGCTGCCGCAGACGAACGTCGGCAAGATCCTGCGCCGCGCGTTGCGCGACGAGGAGCTCGCCAAAATCAAGGCCGCGAAGCAAGGCTGAACGATCCATCGCCCCGGGAGACGCCATCGATGAACGAAGGAAAGAAGCGCCACGCGCGGCACGCCGCCGCGCTGGCAGTCGCGTGCATGCTGTCGCTCGCCCAGACTGGCCTGCATGCGCAGGAAGCGGCCAGCGCCGTGAGCGCGACGCCGGAGATCGCGCTGCCGGCGGATCTCGCGAAAGTCGTACGCGAGCCGGTCGCGCAGCAGGCGCGCTGGCTGCGCACGGCCGCGCAGCGCGGCACGCTCGCGCAACTCGATGACGCGACGCTCACGGCACTCTTCAAGGCGCTCGACCCGCTCGCCGTGCCGCTCTATATCCGGAATGGTCCGAACGGCTATCCGTCCTACCAGTTCACGATGGTGCGCCAGGAGCGCATCAGCGGAAAATGGTCCGATACACCCGACCGCATGCTCGTGAAGACCACCCGCGAGCCGCTGCGCGTCTATGCGAAATGGTTGCCGGGCGGCGCGCATGCCGGACAGGAGACCATCTACGACACGACGCAGCGCAAGGACGAGATGTACGGCCACCTCGGCGGCCTGCTCGGCAAGATTCCGCTGTGGACGGCAATCGACGGCGCACTGGCGCGCGCCCAGTCGAATCACCAGGTGAAGGATCTCGGCACCGAGTTCATCACGAACCTGTACCTGACCGAAGGGAAGAAATATCTGGAAGCCGGCGTGCAACGGCCGACCGATGTCGAAGCCAAGACGATCAACGGTGTGCGGGTCGTTACGCTCACCTACGAAACGCCGACCGGGCGACCGCAGTTCTACGCGAAGAAGGAAGTCCTCGGGCTCGACCTGCACGCGCCCTATTTCCGGACCGTCGAGTCCTATGACAACGACGGCAAGCTCTTCGAGCGGATCGTCATCGAGAAAATCGCACCGGCGACGCTCGACGACACCGCCTTCGACCCGAAAAACCCCGACTACGCGTTCTGATGCGCGCCGTCAGGGCTGGCCTCGGGTTCAATCGTCATCGTCGTCGCCATGGTGCCGGTGCCAATGCTTGTAGTAGTGCTTGCGCCACTTGCGATAGCGATCGTCGTCGTCATCGCCGTAGTAGCCGTATCCATAGCCCGGATAGGCGACCACAGCCGGCTGCGGTGCCACATAGACCGGAGCCGGCTCGACATAGACCGGTGCGACCGGGACGCCGATGCCGACCGACAGGTCGACATGCCCCGCCATCGCACTGCCGGAAGCCAGCAACGCTACGCCCCCGACCCACCCTGTCCATCGCCTCTTGTTCATGTTCTGAATCCCTGATATGCCGGCCCGCCCGGCTCGCGCAGCCAATGTATGCGTCGCGCGCGAACCAAGGTGATACGGCACTGCGAGAGTCGTAACGCCGCGTAACGAAATCGGATTAGCCGTTTGGCCGAATCGCGAAAATGCGCTGGAACGTCTATAGTGGGTTACGGTTCGACACAATCACGACTGCGCGCTCCCCGATTGAACAGGGTAGAATCCCGCCAAACACCTTGTGGACGAACACGCCACACACACGCACAACATATTCTCTGACGCAGGCTCCTGCCGCACCTCAATGGCCAATCCCGCAGAATCCCATCCGCAAAACGACTTCATCAATTCGGCGCGCAAGGAACGTAAGCGCGTTGAAATCTATCTCGTCAACGGCATTCGTCTGACGGGGTGTATCGAGTCGTTCGACCAGTACCTGGTGATGCTGCGCACCCCCGTGGGTCTGCAAGGCATCTACAAGCGCGCGATTTCCACGATCCAGCTCGACACGGGCGGCTCGCGCCCGGGCGGCAGCGGCCCCCGCGGGCCGCGCACCGGCGGGCGCCCCGGCGGCCGTGAAGGTGGCGGTCACAGCCCGTACGGCTCGCACGGCGGCTCGCGTGAATCGCGCGGCGACGGCGGCTACGGCTCCCGCGAACCGCGTGAAGGCTATGGCTCGCGCGAACCGCGCGAGGGTTACGGCTCGCGTGAGCCGCGCGAAGGCTACGGTGCCCCGCGCGAACCCCGTGAACCGCGCGAAAGCTACGGCGCGCCGCGCGACACCGGCGACGCATCCGGCAATGCCTCGTCGTCGGATTCCCGCGGCGGCAGCGGGCCAGTCATCGTGACGCGCCGCCGGCGAATCGTGCCGGACGGCCAGTAAAACAAAAGGGCAAGCCAACCGGCTTGCCCTTTTTACTTGTGCGGCCGGCGCGGCATGTCGCCGCACCGCCGCCGGGTTCAGCGTGCCGTCGTCGGCAGGCCCGCATCGGCCTCACGCTGCAACGAACGCACCTGCTGCTGCAACGCACGCAGTTGCGACTGAAGCTCGGCCTGCTGCGCCTGCAATGCGGCCGTCTCGTTGCGTACGCTCTTCTGGCGATCCGCGACCGCCGCCTGCTGCTGGCGTGCGATCGAGATATCGGCCTGCAGACGCCGCGCGCGATCCTGCGTGACTTCGATCTGCTTGTCCATTTGCGACTTCTGCGATTCCAGCTTCGCCGCCCGCAGTTCGTTCACGGCCAGCCGCTCCGCCTGGCGCGAGAAATCGCGATAAATCGCCTCCGCACGCGTTTCGTCATAAGTCTTGATGACGCGCCAGAACGCCTTCTGCTGGAACAGCGCGACGAAGTACGCACCGTCCTTCACATTGAACAGCAGGCTCGCACCGTAGCTGCCGTTGTAGCTCGTGCGCATTTCCGTCAGCGTGTGTGACTGGATCTGGCGCTGCAAGTCGTCGACCGTGCTCGGTCCCGTCGACTCGCCCGCCTGCGGCTGCAGCGACGCCTGCGAATCGATCACCGGAATCGCGGCCACCGGCGCCGACGCCTGCTGTACGGCCGGCGAACCGCTGTCTGCCAGACTTTGCGCGTATGCGCCCTGAATGCCTCCCGCCAGGGCGAACAATACGCACGCCCTTCCCAACCCCGTCATATGGCTCATGAAGTTCTATTCCCGCCCGAGTCGTTGTAATTCAGCGCGATTTTATCTCATTAATTACTCACTTTCGCGGGTCTCGGGCTCCTCGTCGAAGATCTGGTATTTGCGCATTTTTTCCCACAGTACCTTGCGGCTGATGCCGAGCTGCTGCGCCGTATCCTGACGCCGCCAGCCGTTTGCGTCGAGCGCCGCAATGACGCGGTTGCGCTCGTTCATGTCCCACTTGCTGCGATCGACGAACACCTCGGCCGCGCTCTCCGCCGGCACCGGCTGTGCCGAATTGCGCGCATGCGCGATCAGCCGCTGCAATCGCGCGGCATCCCACCCGCCCGTCTGCCGTACCGTCACGCCGACACGCTCGGCGAGGTTGCGCAGTTCGCGCACGTTGCCGGGGAAATAGCTGTCCGCGACCGAATCCGTCAGCCAGTACGGCAGATCGGACAACTGAGCGAGCCGCTCCTCGCCGACGACCTGCGCGACGAACGACTTGAACAACGCGATCTTGTCGACGGCGCCACGCTCTTCCAGCGACGGAATGCTCAGCTCGATCACCGCGAGCCGGTAATAGAGATCGGCGCGGAACAGGCCATCCTTCACGAGCTGCGGCAGCTTCTTGTTGCTTGCCGCCACCAGGCGGAAATCGACCTTGACCGGCGCCGACGCACCGACGCGCAGCACCGCGCCATCCTCGAGCACGCGCAGCAGCTTGACCTGCTGATACAGCGGCAGATCGCCGACTTCGTCGAGGAACAGCGTGCCGCCGCCCGCCTGTTCGAAATAGCCTTTATGCGCAACAACCGCGCCCGTGAACGATCCCTTCGCATGACCGAAGAACAGCGATTCGAACAGGCCGTCGGGAATCGCGCCGCAGTTCACCGGCACGAATTCGCCGTGCCGGTAGCGCGAATGTTTTTCGTGCAGCAGTTGCGCGATGCGCTCCTTGCCGACGCCGGTTTCGCCGTGCAGCAGCACGTTGGTGTCGCAGTCGGCGAACGTATCGACTTCGTGTAGCAGGGCCTGCATCGATTCCGAGTGCGCGACGAGTTCGGACGGTTGCGACGTTTCGGCCGTATGCGCGCGCAGCTGCGTGACGAGCTTGCCGATCATGCCGCGCAGTTCGGCGCACGTGAAGTCGAGCGGCAGGATATGCGAATACTCGGGCGGATACTGCGACGCGTCGTGATCGCGCGCCGCGCCGACCCAGACGACCGGCATGCCGATGTTGGCCTGCCAGTCGCGCAGGAATGCCGCGCCGGTTTCGATCATCGTCACGCTGATGATCGCCAGCGACGGTCGCAATGCGGCGCGCTCGGCCGAGACCTCCGCGTTGTCGGCGCGGATCACTTCGACGTCGAAGCTCGCCATGCACCGGGCGACGCGGTCGACGATGTCCGCCTTGCCTTCCCAGACGTACAGGTCGAGCTCTTCGATTGCGGGCGTGGTTCTCATCGGGTGTCTTGCTTCTCTAATTGCTGACTGTTTGCGCGACGCCGCAGGTCAGCGACATCTGGTGCACCGTGGCGGCGCCGAGCTGGACACCGAGCAGGTCCAGCAGCGGATCGATAATACCGTCGAGCGCGGTCAAAAGCGGGCTCAAAACGGTGGTCAGGACCGACAGTAGCGACGAAATGAAATCCGGCGTGATCGTAACCGAGATGAGCCCGAACAACAGGCTCACGGTCGGCGTGATCTGGGCATTTTTCAGGCCCGCCAGCGCGTTGCCGACCGCCGAACCCAGGGCATTCGTGTTGGTCGTCCAGTAATACGATGGATCGCTTCCGCCGCGCCCATAGAACGTATTGGTTGCCGGGCTGGCGGCCAGATTCACCGAGACGTTGGAAACAGTCGCCGATACCTCGACGGCGCCGGCCAGAACCAGCACGTCCAGCACCTTGGCCGGCGATGTGCAGCTGTAGTTCGCCGGCAGGTTCAGGAGGTTTCCGGCCGTGAGCGGCGGCTGGCCGATACAGAGATTGGCGACGCTCGGCTGCGCCGTGATCGTCGCGGAATTCGGCGACGTCAGGCAGTTGGTCGACAGCAGTGTCGCGCTGCCGGCACCCAGTTGCACGTACAGCGGCAGATACACGTTCGCGGAGACCACGATCGGCAGCGGATTCACGCCGAGATTCACGACGAGGTACAGGCCGATCTGCGCGTTCGTCGCGACGGTACGCCATGCGCCCTTCGCGTCCTTCCCGCCTTCGCCGACGGCAATAGTCGGCGGGCTGATGACCTGCGCCTGCAACTGGACGATCGAGACCGAATTGCCGTTCGGCAGCGTCAGCGGCACATTGGCGCCGATCACCACACCCGGCTTGCCGGCCTGTGAAATCTGCGCCATCGCCATCACGAGATCGAGCACGTTCACGGTCGCGTCGGCCGCCGCCTGCGTATTCGCGAGACCCAGTGTCAGCAGCGACGTGGCGCCCTGTCCGGTCAGACTCGCCACGTTGACCAGCGTGTTGCTGAGCAGGTTCAGACCGAGGAGATTGGTCAACGCGCCGGTCGCGCTCGTCTGCAGCGTCGTACTCAACCCGGTCGTCTTGCCGACGGCCGCCACCATCGCGTTGAGCAGCGTGCCGACCGAGGCATTTGCATTGACCAGTCCACCGATCGTCCCGTTGCCGACCGACAGCGACTGCAGCGCGACGGCGATGTCGCCGAGCTTGACGTTCGCGCAAGCGAGCCCTTGATAGGACGCGAGATTGAGGTTGAGCGGCGTACCGCCTGCCCCCTGCAGCAGCGAGCCCAGCAGCGCATTCACGAGGCCGGGATTCCCGCTCGGTACGCCCGAGCAGCCGACACCCCCGACCGCGGCCAGCGTCGCGCCGATCGAGAAGGTATCGATGTTGGTTGCCTTCGCAGTCGACGTAGCGGTCACGGTGCGTGTCGGCCCGAAGAAAAAATACGGCACCGTCTTGGAAACGGTCACTCGCACCGCATTCAACTGCGTCGCCAGCGGCATCGACGACTTGGACGAATAGAACGTGCTCGACGTCCCGGTCGCCGACGGAGTCCAATAACCGCAGTCGGCCGACAGCGTCGTGCTATTGCTGCCACCGAGCGCAAAACCGTTCGTCGACGCGTTGCTCGTGGCTACCGAGGTCACGTTCGTACACGTATCGTCGAGTTTCTGAACCGCGGCGAGCGCGGCAAGATCGGCCACACGCTGCATGTCGCGGCGCGTGAAAAAGACGTTGCCGATATCGATCGAGCCGAGAATCACCATCGACAGCAGTACCCACACGGCCGCCATGATGACGGCCGAGCCTCGCTGTCGCCGCAGTGAGGCGCGACCGTGTCCAGTCGCCCGATTCGATTCACGCCGAGCCGTGCTCATCGCTGCCTCGCTCAATTCGATTGCGATGAGCCCTGCCCGCCGGACGCCCCGTTGCCGTTCGCGTTGACGGGCGAACCCAACGATTCCGGAATCTTGTGCGTGAACGATTCGAGATAGCGCTTGTAGCTGAGCGACGCGGCGTCGCCGAGCATCGGCAATGACGGTCCGGCTGCCCGGCCGTCACGCTGGAAAGCAAGCAGCGCGCTGGTCGCATGGCCGATTTCCGACGCGTCCGGCGCCGGCTGTTCACAGTACGCCGAGGTCGCTGCGACCACCAGCACAAGCAGCGCGACACCGCGGCATGCTCGCGCGACGCGACCGGGATTCTTGTTGTTCGTCATGTCAGTATTCCCCGAATGCTCTTTTCATTGTGCAAACCGCTGCAGCAGCGGCGCAGTAGGATCGAATCCCTGGATGTTCGCCACCGGCGACGGACGCTTCGCGACGTTCGAGCCCGAAACGTCAACGACACTCCCGGAACCGATCGGCGTCGCAATGGCGGCCGACGCCTGAGCCGTCGGCGCGCGGCGCCACGTACGGGCCGCCGCGCTGATCTTCGCCGCATCGTCGCGAATGTCGTTACGCACTTCGGCCGGCAATTTCTGCTGCGCCATCAGCTTCTGCGCATCGTGGGTCCGGCCCGATGCGAGCAGGAACAGCACCAGATTGCTGATGATCTTCGGATTACTCTGGTCGAGTTCCGCGGCCTTCATCAACGGAATGCGCGCGCCATCGACATCGCCGCTGCGCAGCTTGGCATAGGCGAGATCCGACAGTGTCGACGCGTCGGTCGGCGCGAGCACCGTTGCCTGCGCCAACGCTTGCGCGGCGCGCGGGAAATCGCCGGCGCCGCCGGCAATCAGCCCGAGGCCGCGATAACCGCGCGCAGCGAGCGACGTGTTGAGCAGCTGCGTGTAGACCGCCGTGCTCGCGGCGGGCTGGTCGGTCATGCGCAACGCATCGGCGCGCAGCAGGATCGTTTGCGGCGACGCGCCATACTGTTTCTCGTACGCGTCGATGTGGGCTAGCGACGCGTAATACAGCCCCTGCGACTGCATCCGCTCGATCAGGCCGAGATACATACCCGGCGTGTCCGGCGCCGCCTGCTTCTGGGCCGCTGCATCCATCAACGCCGCACGCTCGGCCTGCGGGCCGACGCCATAGCCGCTCTCCTTGAACGCCGAGCACGCGCCCAACAGGCCCGCCAATGCCAGCACGCCGGCCACTTTCACGAATTCATCGATGCGTTTCATCTTGCTTCCTTTCCTTCCCGGCCTCAGTGCTGCGCCTGGCTCAGCGCGCGCAGCACCGAGATCATCCCCGGTCCGGCCGTCACGATCAGCAACGCGGGCAACAACGTCAGGATCATGACACCCGTCATCTTCACCGTCAGCTTGCCGATCCGTTCGCGCAGCATCGCGCGGCGCGCTTCGCGCAACCGGTCACCGAACTGCTTGAGCGGCTCCTGAACCGCGCCACCGTGTTTGTCGACCTGGATCAGCAGCCGCACGATCGCACGCAAGTCCTCGTTCTCGAAACCCGACGACAACCGCTGCAGCGACTGCTCGCGCGTCCGGCCGGCAGCGAATTGCCGCTGGGCAATTTCCATTTCGAGCGACAGCACGGGCATCATCCCCTTGAAGTCGTTCGTCACGACCTGGATGCTCTGGTCGAGCGACAGTCCAACGCCTTGCAGCAAGCGAAGCATGTCGACCAGCAGCGGCAGCTCGTCGACCACGGCTTGCCGGCGCTGGGCCGCACGACGTCGCAGGTAGAGCTTCGGCACCATGAAGCCGGTCACGAGCGCGATGCCTGCCCCTGCCCGCCATTGCCCGCCGCTCACTTGCGGGCCGATCAGCACGATGAACAGCAACGGCATGATGATCGAGCAGGCGAGCCGCGCGCTCAGGAACAGCCCGCGGGTGCGCGTATCGACGAAGCCGCATTGCTCCAGCAGGAGGCGATCCTCGTCGGCGACGAGATAGCGACCGATGCGCGTGTCGAGCAAACGCGTCCCGACCATCGACAGACGGTCCAGCACGCGCGCAAGACGCGACGGCACCGCGCTCGCATCCCGCAAGCCGAGGTTCTGCCTGGATTCGTCGGCTTCCTGTGCCGCCCGTGCGCCGGCTGCCTCCAGCGTCGCGGAGCGCCGCTCGAGTGCGCTGGCCAGCGTACGATCGCTGCGCGTCTGCGCACTCGCGCGACGCAACGCGAGCAGCGCCAGCAGCACAACGCCGAGTGCACCGAATGCCAGTGCGAGCGAACCGAGTTGATTGGCTGTCATGCCGTCACCTGAGTTTGGCCATGTGGTACAACCAGAACCCGCCCGCAGCCTGCAGCAAGAACGCGATAAACAGCAGTTGACGTCCGGTCCCGTCGTTCCACATCGACTGGAGATAGAGCGGATTCGTCGCGATGACGAAGCTGCCGATCGCGATCGGCAACATCACCAGCACCCACGCGGACAACCGCGTTTCCGACGACATCGCCGCCAGCTCGCGTTCGGCTTGCTCGAGGTCGCGCATGAACGTCGACATCCGATCGAGCATGACGTCGGCGCGGCCGCCGTACCGGACCGAAAGGCGCAGCACCGAACCCACCAATTCGAACTCCTTGGTGTGATAGACGTTCGCGATGTGTCCCATTGCGCGATCGATCTCCACGCCCGTACGCAACATCCGCGATACATGGTCCAGGCAACCGCGCAACGGTGCTTCCGTCGTCAGCAGCGCGGCCTGGAACGCGGCCGGTACGCTGTTGCCGAGCGTCACGAGGCGCACGATACCGTCGAGAAACGACGGCAACTGACGAACGATCGTCAGGCGTCGCCGCTGAATGCGGGACACGAGCCAAAATACGAGCAGCGACGCGCCGCACACGAGCGCGGCGACGCAGCCGAGCCAGCCGCCCCGGTTGCCGGCAACAAGCCCGACCGCGATCAAGCCGAGCAGTGCAAGCAACGCCTTGCCGCGCGCATCTTCGATCCCGGCGCGGCTCGCCACGTTGGCGAGGTACTCCGCGCCGATCTCGCGCCAGTGCGCCCAGCGCGAGGCCGGCTCGGCGGACGGCGCACGCGCCGTGCCGGGTGCCGATGCGGCGGTCACGGGCTGCTTCGCATCGCGCCGAATCGCCCCCGCGGCTCTTGCGGCCGGCTCGATCCGGCTGTCGATGAAGCGCTGCACGTCGGCACGGCCGCGCTTCATCTCGCCGTGTCGCCACAGCATCAACGCGCCGGCGATGCAAAGCAGCGCCATGGCCAGCGCGCCCGCCATCAGGCTATACATTGAAGCCCCCGCTCCCGCGGCCGAATCCACCGCCGAATCCACCACCGCCGCCGAAGCCGGCGTTCTGCAACGTCTGGCGGAAGCGCGCGAGCTTCGGCGAATGCGGGTGGATGCCGAGCGATTCCCAGTTGTCGACTTCTTCGCCCTCAGGCGTCACGCGGGCTTCGTAGCGATACAGTTCCTGCGTTGCGATGATATTGTCCGACAGCCCGGTCACTTCCGTGATCGAAAGGATCCGTCGCCGGCCATTCGACAGGCGGCCGATCTGCACGATGAAGTCGATCGCATTCGCGATCTGCCGGCGCAAGCTCGATTCGGTCCCCTGGAAACCCGCGAAACCGGCCAGCATCTCGAGGCGGTACAAACACTCTCGCGGCGAGCTCGCGTGAACGGTACCCATCGAGCCGTCGTGCCCCGTGTTCATCGCCTGCAGCATCTCGAGCACTTCGCCGCCACGCACTTCGCCGACGATGATGCGGTCCGGCCGCATCCGCAGCGTGTTGCGCAGCAGATCGCGGATCGTCACGACACCGTTGCCATCGAAGCCGCCCGGTCTGCTTTCGAGACGCACGACATGGGGGTGATTCAGCGACAACTCAGCCGTATCCTCGATCGTCACGACCCGCTCATGCTCCGGAATATGGAACGCCAGCGCATTGAGCAACGAAGTCTTGCCGGAGCTCGTCCCGCCCGATACGAGGATGTTGCAGCGTGCCTCGACCGCCGCTTCCAGCAACGTACCAACTTCCGCATTGAACGTGCCGTTGGCGAGCAGATCGGACGGCTTCAGCGGATCCTTGCGGAATTTCCGGATGGATACGACCGGCCCGTCTATCGACAGCGGTTCGATCACGACGTTGACGCGCCCGCCGTCCGGCAGGCGCGCATCGACCATTGGATTCGATTCGTCGAGACGGCGGCCGATCGGCGCCAGGATGCGGCGCACGATCCGCAACAGGTGCGCATTGTCGGTAAAACGAATCGGCAGCTTCGCGAGGATGCCGTGGCGCGACACGTAAATGTCGTTGTAGCCGTTGATCAGGATGTCCTCGACGTGGGGATCAGCGAGCAGATCCTCGATCGGTCCGAATCCGGCGAGCTCTTTCGTCAATGCCTCTGCGATCGTCCTGACCTCGTTCTCGTTGAGCGGAATGCGCCGCAAGCGCACGAAGCTGTCGATTTCGAGATCAACGAACTGGTTGATCGCCTGACGCGACCAGCGGCCGAATTCGGCGCCGAGTTCCTCGATACGTGTCAGCAGATGCTCGTGCGCGGCATTCTTGATGTCGTGAAACTGCTGCGACTGGGAGAACGGCGCTGCGCCGTCGGCAAATTGGATGTCGTGTGCCATCGCTTACGATCGCCTGGACGAGGGTTGAATGAAACGCTTGAGCGCAGAAAGGCCCAATGCGCCGCGCTGACCGGCGGCGACCGGGCCGGCCAGCCGGTCAGCGAGCGGCTCGAGCGCGCGTACGTACGGATCGCGCTCGGACGTGTCGACGATCAGCCGCCCCTGATTGGCTGCTTGTCCGATCGCCACGCGGCGCGCCGGCAGCGTCGCCAGCAGTGAAATGCCGAGCCGGTCCGCGATCTGCGCGGGCGTCAGGCTCAGTGTTGTGTCGTACTGGTTGACGACGAGGCGAATCTTGCCGATGTCGACACCCGCGTCGCGCAGCCCTTCCAGCAGATCGACCGCCGAGACGATCGATGCGACTCCCTGGTCACACACGAGCCACGCCTCGTCGGCGACGCCCGTGATCTGGCCAACGAATTCATGATTCGTGAATCCGCCGAGATCGACGATCTGCTGATCGAAGAACGCACGCAGCCGGTTCAACAGGCCGACGCACGCCGCATACGACACGTCGCGCAGGTCGGCGAGATTCGGCGGCAGCGTGGTCAGCGCAACGCCGCTCGTGTGTCGCGTCAGCGCCGTGTTGACGAAGGTCCGATCGATGCGCCGCAGATTGCGCACGGCTTCGACGAAATGGAATTCGCAGCGCGTGTTGAGAAACAGCGCACTATCGCCGGCGGGCAGCCCGAGATCGACCAGCGCCGTCTGCCGCGCGTGGGGTGCAACGACTCCGAACGCGGGCGCACCCGCTTCCATCTCGCTCGCACCGGTCCGCTTGTGCAGCCATACCGACAGATTCGCAGCGAGCGTGCTGACCCCCATCCCGGCGCGCGCACCGAGCAACGCGACCAGTTTGCCGTGTCGATTGGCCGGCTCCGTGCCCGTATGCTCCAGCAATCCGCGGGTGATCCGCAACGCGTCGTCGGCACTGCCGGACACGTCGATGAAATCGCGTACGCCGGCCCGCAGCGCGGCGAGCGCGCTTTCCGGTTCCAGCAGCGTGCCGAGCGCGACGACCGGCAAGCCCGGATGGGCAAGACGCACGGCGGCCGCGGCAGCGCTGGCCGCGGCTTGCGCGCCGGAAAAATCGATGAAGACGATCGCGGGATTGAGCCCTGCGATACGCTGGCTCAGCGCGCCCGGCTCGAGCGACAACGCTTCCACCGTGCCGGCCGACACGAGCGTCTCGCTCAGCCAGCGGGCATGCTCATCCTGCTGCGATGCGCACACGAAATAGTCGGTCACGGCAGGTTCAGCCAACGAAAGGGTTCTCGCGTTCATGTTGAACACCCCCGGTTACATATCGCGCGACATTTCGTCCCGCGGTCATTTCGAAAATCCCGGCGCCGCATCGGGCGATGCGATACCGCCAAGATACGACCTCCACACCGGACCGTCGCGCTGTTCGGACAGTTCGCCCGGCGTGGTCGGCAACGGTGCGCCCTTCGCGATCGGCGCCACGAGATGCGGCGTTACGATGATCACCAGTTCCTTGTCGTTTTGCTGGTAGTTCAGCGACTTGAAGAATGCTCCGATGATCGGCAGATCGCCCAGGACCGGCACCTTGTTGATGTTCGACATCGTTTCGCGGTCGATCAGGCCACCGATCACGAAGCTTTCCCCGTCGCCGAGCTCGACTGTGGTATCCGCGCGGCGGGTCGTGATCGCCGGCACCGACACGCTGTTGATCGTGACGCCGTGCTGGAAATCGAGCTGGCTCGATTCCGGCGCCACCTTGAGCGCGATGCGCCGCTGGCTCAGCACGGTCGGGGTCAGAGTCAGGCCGACGCCGTATTGCTTCCAGTCGATCGCGGTCGAGCCGAGCGCCTGCGGCACCGGCACGGGAATTTCACCACCGGCGAGAAAGCTCGCGCTTTGCCCGGACAATGCCACCAGGGTCGGTTGTGCCAGCACGCGCGCCAGGTTATTCGCTTCGAGAATCGAAATATTGCCGAAGATGCCACGGCCGGCCGAATTCACCACCAGATTGAACGCGGATGCAATCGGAATGCCGGCGGTCGCCTGGAACCCCGAAGTCGCCCCGCCGCTCACCGACTGGAGCCCGCCCGGTGCAAATGAGCCGAACCCGAATCCGTTGCTCTGCTTGAAGAAATTCAGCCCCGCCTCCTTCAGCACCGACCTGCTGAATTCGACAACCCGTACGTCGACCTGCACGACACTCCGGTTGCCGACCGTCGATGCATCGATCACCGCACCGTCCTTGCCGCCCATCCGCTT
Source organism: Burkholderia sp. Ac-20384 (assembly GCF_017104605.1). Taxonomy (NCBI): domain Bacteria; kingdom Pseudomonadati; phylum Pseudomonadota; class Betaproteobacteria; order Burkholderiales; family Burkholderiaceae; genus Burkholderia; species Burkholderia sp. Ac-20384. Next base: position 68,556 of record NZ_JAAGPE010000015.1, read on the forward strand.
GCCGACCGTAACCGCGCGTTCGTGTGCTTCGAGCGACGCCGCGGAGCCCGACACGACAGCGGCACCGCCATACGCCTTCACGCCAGGCCCCGAGCCGTCCAGCACAGCCTGTGCGGCCGCATCGACGACATTGACGTTCCAGACCGTCGGCTCGTCGTGCCCGCGCTCCCACAACATCACGTTCGTCGAACCGGGGGCCTTCGCCACCATCAACACAGTCCCCGCACGCCCGCCCTTCATGACGAGCACGTCGACGACCGACGGATCGCCGACCGCGATCCGCTGCAGTGTGCGGCCGGTGGCGACCTGCCGCTGCGAGCCGACCGCAAGATCGATCGTCGCGCTGGTACCGGCAGCCCCGGCCAACACGGCGAAGGTCATAGCCCAGATGGCAATCGCGTATGCAAACAGTTTTTTTGTCATTGTTTCGGAGACCGTCGTACGGCCTTCTCCCTTCCGTTACTGCTGTCGATGACCGTGTTTAGGTTGTCAATAGGAGACCGTCTCGGCCCGCCCGCCCCGAATCACTTCGATGCTACTCCCGCCCCCGCGGGCAACGATCGGCGCACGCGGCGCCGGTTGCGCGCGAGGCACGTTGCGCGCGCGCCCACCCGACAGTTCATCGAGCGACACGCCGGCGGCAGCCTGTCCGGAAGGCGTCAGGTCGCCGGTCGTGCGAATCGCGACTGTCTGCACCGCGACCTCTTCGTCGCGCGGATTACGCAGCGCGAGCGTCAGGCGGCCGCTTGCCTCGGCAAGCGTCAGCGCGTCGATCTGTGCTGTCGGCACGGCGAGCACGGCAGTCCGGACCGCGCCGCCCGGCCCGCTGTTGCCGTCACGTTCGGTCGTGGCATCGCCGAACGACAGGACGCGCAGCTTCGACATCAGCAGGCGTGCCTGTGAATTGGGAATCTCCGAGCTGACTTGCGTCACCCCCGAACCATCGCGGCGCAAATTCACGAACACATCGACGAAGTTGCCGGGACGCAACCGGTTTCCGACCGCATTCGTCTCGTCGACCTTGACGGCCACCGCCCGCTCCCCGGGTGCCACCTGGTTGGCCAATCCCGATGTCAGGCCGCCTTCCACGACCGGCGCGGCGGCAAGGATGTCGTTCGCCGGCACGCGACCGATCAGCAGCGTCGGATCGCTGAACCCGCCGATCGGCATCATCGGCGCCGATGCAAGCTTCACCGCATCGGCCTGAATCGGTTGACCGGCCGGCAGCAGACGCGTCGCCACGACAACCGGCACCGTCTGTACCGCCGCAATGGACGGCGCTGCGGTTGGCGGATGTGCCGGGGCGCGGCCGAGCATCCACGCATAGATTCCGAGCAGCACGGCAATCGCGATCAGCAGCCCGGCGAGGATCTTCGTCAAGTTGTTGCCCATGGTGAATGTTGAGTGCCGTAAATGTTGTTATCTAGAAATTCGGACGTCGCTTTACGCTTGCCGCCGCGCCCCGCGCGACATCCATTTCACAAAATTGTCGCCGGATTGATCTGCACGGTCGCCGTACCCGTCAACTGCGTCGGTGTCACGAGGCCGAGCAGCGGCAGCGACGGAACCAGCGGACTGGTCTTGTACGGATACGTCACCGTGACCGTCACGCAATACATCGTCGCGTCGTAACTGCATGCCCCCGACACCGGTGTCGGAATCTGGACGTTGGCCAACCATGACGTCAGCCCGGTCGCCGTCGTCTGCGCCGCCTTCGCGCGGTCCGTCAGTGCCTGCGCCCCGGAACCGTTGGCCTCGTAAACGTAATTCAGCGCCGTACGCGCACCCTCGGTCGCCGCGAGCGTCAGGCTTTGCTGAACCGCAAAGATCAGCCCGTACGTCACGATCGCGTACATGATCAGGAAAAACAGCGGAAAGACGAGCGCGAACTCGACCGCCGTCGCGCCCCGCTGATACCGCCGCGACCGTGGCTGCCACTGTCGCTTCATTGCCCACCTCCGGTAACGACGAGATAAGCCAGCCATACCGCCGCCGGAATGACGAGACAGGCTGCGTACGCCGTCGCCCGCCGACCAGCGACCACCATCGTCGGCGTGCCGCGCGACCACAGCGTGCCCAGCGGTGTATGCGTCCGCATCAATAGCGCGAGGACATGCACACCGGCCGCCAGGCTGGCGGCCACCCACAGCCACGGCAATATCGATAAACCGCACCACGCGCCGAGTACCGCGAACACTTTCACGTCCGCCGCCCCCATCACGCGCAATGCAAAAAGCGGGAAAAAACCGACAAGTCCCACCAGCATGCCGATCAATGCCTGTCCGGCTGAGATACCAAATGGATTTGCATTGGCCAATGCACTGGCAAACGCCGCAACGAGTCCGACGATGACAAGCGAATTCCGGACAAGCCGAAATCGAATATCACCGACGGCAACGAGCGTCGCCCAGGCAAAAAAAATGCTGATGCTGAGAAGATGTGCCATATCGCGACTGGCCGCGAAATTCGACGTAACGGCGAGCGAACCGCAACTGCGGTCCGCTCGCCACCCACCGAACTACGAAGGATCAAGCAGCCGGCAGCGACGTGGCAATCGTTGTGAACAGAGCCGCGATCTTCGTGCCGATAGTCGTGACACTACCGATGATCAAGGCCGCAATCAGACCCGCAATCAGACCGTACTCGATCGCGGTAACCCCGTCTTCTTCCCGAAGGAAGCGAATCATCATTGCTTTCATTTTATTCCTCGTGCCTGTATTTACGTTTTTTGGCCTTTTATACGTATATCCCCGCATATCCGGCCGGTTGCCCCGTTTTGTTCGCCACATCTGCTGTAACGACAGTCGGGTGCGCTTTCTTTATAGGTCGCCCCGAGGGGCATTGCTCACCATTTGATGCAAGTTAACATTCGCGATAGTGACCCTCCTCGAACGTTGTGTACCGAACCGTACATTTGCTTACATCTGCTCCGGATTCTATATCCGATCCCATTTAACTTCCAACCTCTTTTAACGACTTGGGTGGAAAAAAATGGCCAGGAGCACAACGTATTTGTACGGCGTTTCGGTACGACTTACACATAGGATTTACGATAGGTTAGATGTGCACGCCTAATCCACCAGTAAAACCATTGCCTCGTCCACCAAGCCTGCGTGGCCCCCACGTTACGCCGCACGCGTAACGCCAATGTTGTGACGTTACGTTACGCAACGCTCGAAACCGTTCTCATTTGTCTGCGCTTAAACAGATTCAACAATCTTTCAATTTCCATAACTTCCTTTTCTGACAAGGAATTGCCTCGTTTAAAACCAGTTGTCGAACCGTCGAGCATCGAAATGGCACGACAGTTGCAGAGTAGTCCTCGCACCACTCAACACAACGCAGTTCACAACACATTTTTAATGCGAGGACAAAATGGACATTAAGGTTATCCCTCATGGCGTGTTCCGGACGACTCTGATCGCGGCCACCGTTGCAGCCATGCTTTCCCTCTCCGCGTGCGGTGGTTCCGGTTCCATCAGCCAGGGTCTCGGCGGCGGCTCGAGCTCGGGCGGCGGCGACACGATCTCCACGTCGGGCACGAGCGGTACCTCGGGCACCAGCGGTACCTCCGGCACGAGCGGCACGTCCGGCACCAGCGGCACTTCGGGTACCAGCGGTACGTCCGGCACCAGCGGAACCTCGGGTACGAGCGGCACCAGCGGTACGTCGGGCACGAGCGGTACTTCCGGCACCTCGGGTGTGTCGTCGAACCCGGTGGGAAATGTCCTCGCAAACAGCAGCAACATCATCACGGGTGTCGGCAGCACCGTCTCGGGTCTGGGCTCCGTCATCGGCAGCCAGTCGCTGCCGGGCGTCAACCCGGCCACCACGAAAGCCGCAGGCGGCGTCGTGCAAAGCGTCGGCGGCGCGGTGACGGCACTTGGCAACGGCCTCGGCAACGGTCTCGGCCAGCTCGGCGCGACGAAGGATCCGCTCGGCACCACGCTCGCCAGCACGGGTAACGTGGTCAATCAACTCGGTGGCGCGGTCACGCAGACCGGCACCCTGGTCACGAGCCTCGGCAGCGGCCCGCTGTCGCCGCTCGCACCGGTCACGGGCGCCGTCGGCGGCCTCGTGTCGACCCTTGGCGGTGCCGTCTCGAACGGCGGCAACACCCTCACCAACGCACTGTCGACCGGCCCGATCCAGCAAGTCACGCAGACGGTCAGCTCGGCCATCACGCCGATCACGACGATGGTCGGCCAGACGACCCAGACGATCGGCACGGCGACCGGTCTCGGCGCGCCCGTCAACACGCTGCTCGGCACGGTCGGCAACGGCCTGAACCAGGCCGGCGCCCTGCTCGCGTCGACGGGCGGCAACCCCGTCACGACCGGCCTCGGCAACACGGTCTCGTCGACGGGCAACACCGTGAAGGCCGTCGGTGGCCTGCTCACGGGCGGCAGCGGCTGCGTGACCAACCCGCTCGCCCCGCTCACGGGTCTCCTCACGACGGTCACGGGTACGCTCGGCGGCGCAACGGGTGGCGCCAGCAGCCCGCTCGCTCCGGTTACCGGCCTCGTCTCGACGGTCACCGGTGCGCTTGGCGGTGCAGCGGGTGGCGGCAGCGGCCCGCTCGCGCCGGTCACCGGCCTCGTCTCGACGGTCACGGGCGCACTCGGCGGTGCAGCAGGCGGCAGATA
>NZ_JAAGPE010000159.1:0-233 GCF_017104605.1 Burkholderia sp. Ac-20384
TATGAAGTTGTAGGTTGTAAGCGGAGTGAAGATTCGGAGAGACGATGAAAGCTAGGAGAGAAGTCAAAGAACGCGGTAAAAAGAGAGGTTCACGAAAAAGAACGTATAGTAATGTTGATATTGCATAGTGAGTATTAAGGATTTTTATAAGTGGATGAGTTACATTGTATCAGTATTTTATTGAGGATTTTAGCAAATCACTAATAAGTGTTATTTATTGTTTTTTTTTTTTT
>NZ_JAAGPE010000160.1:0-22057 GCF_017104605.1 Burkholderia sp. Ac-20384
TGCCAGCCGGGCGGTACGCCCGCCGCGATGCCGGTCGCGCCGCGCGCGCCGCCGACCATCCATTCCGTCAGTTGCGCGCGCTGCGGCTCCTGCAGCGTGTTGCCGAGCAGCAGCCGCTGCAGCGTGTCGACCATCTCGACCGGTGTCGACGTATCGCGTTCGTCGCCGGGCGCCGCGTTGTTCAGTTCGGGTTCCCAGTGATCGAGGCGGAACGACGTGGCGCCGCTCGCTCGCGCGAACGACGTGACGGCCTGCGGGCCGCCGAGCACGCCCATCAGCAGGTTGCCGGCGCCCTTGTCGCCGGACTGCAGCATCGCGACGCACAGCTGCTCGATCGTCATGCCCGTGTCGACGTGGCTTTCCGTGATCGGCGAGCCCGACACGATTTCATAGCGGCGGTACAGGATGCGACGCGGCAGCAGCGACGCGTCGAGCGAGCCGCGCGCGAGCATCGCGGCAGCCGCGACGACCGCATACGTACCGCACAGCGGGAAGCGCTCGCGTGCATGGTGTGCGATGCGCACGCCGTTCGACGTATCGAGCGCGGCAACGCCGAGCCGGCCATTCGAGGCCTTCTCGAGCGCAGTCAATTCAGCCTGGGCAGTATGGGCGCGCCCCTGGTCGGCGACCGGCGCGGACGTGCACGCGGCGACGAACGGCGCGGCAACGGCGGCAAGCAACAGCGAGCGGCGTGTCGGAGAGTGTTCCATGAATGTGGTGTGTTCTGTCGGAATCGGTGGCACGAAGCAACGCGGGCGCGCCTTGAAGAAGCGCACCCGTTCACGCCGGCGGCCGGCTCGCGACGGCATACGCCGCGCATCCCCGAAAGACGACCGTCGGCCCCGCGAAGCGCGGGACTCGCATGAACAGACCCTAGCGTAGCAGCGACCGCCGCCACGTTCCAGCGAAACGGCCCTGCTTCACCCTTGCGACGAAGGCAGATACGGCATCGGATTGACCGGCTTGCCGTCGCGCCGCACTTCGAACAGCAGCGCGACACGCGAGTTGTCGAGGTCGCCCATCTCGGCGATCTCGTCGCCCTGGCGCACGATGTCGCCCGTCTTCACGAGCAGCTTGCGGTTGTGCGCATAGGCAGTCAGGAAATCCGCGTTGTGCTGGACGATGATCAGGCTGCCGTAATCGTTCAGGCCGGTGCCCGCGTACATCACGCGGCCGTCGGCCGCGGCGCGGACCGGGTCGCCCGGCCGGCCTGCGATCTGGATGCCGCGGTTCTGCCCCGGCCGGAACCCGTCGACGATCTTGCCGCTCGCGGGCCACTTGAGCGCGACACCGCCCGCATGCCGCTTCGTTTCCTTGACGACCTGTCGGTCGCTCGCGTTCGATGCGGTGGTCTGCGCGGTTGCCGCGTTGCTCCCTGCGCCATCGCTCGACGCCGACGATGCGGCCACCTGCGTGCCGGCCGTGCCCGGTGGCGGCAACGGCTGCTGCTTGACGATGCGCAGCACCTGCCCCATGCGCAGCCTGCCGTTCGCACCCAGCTTGTTCCAGGTGCGCAGGTCGGCAATGCTGCAGCCGTTCGCGGACGCGATGCCCGTCAGCGTGTCGCCGCGCTTCACGACGTACTTCTGCGCGACGAGAATCGGCGCCGGCGGCGGTGTGGCGGCCGACGGCGCAGCAGCGGGCTGACTCGGCGACGATGACGGTCCCGCCTGCGTGTCGCTCGGCGGGACGGACTGCGTGCTTGCACAACCGGCCATGACGAGCACGGCTGCCAAGCCTGGCAGCCACGCCGCGTTGCGGTGAATCTCGCGCGTTTTCATGGACGATCCGACTCCGGTTTGACAATCTTTCAAGCATCTCAAAAACGGAACGGCCGACGTGTAACCGGATGCAAACAATGATGACAAACGATCACGAACCGGATGCCGGCCGGCATTCGCTACCGGTAATACGGTCCGATTCAGAAAAACTTGATGGTCTTTTTGCAGGAAGGCGGAAGAATTTTCGTCTCAAGACGCTATGACGAATTTGTTTCAATAGGTGCGAAGCGGCGCCCGCCGCAACGTTCAACGCAACCACGCGGCGAGTTCGGAACAGGCCCACGCGATGCCGATGCACAGGAACAGCACGTGCAACGCGATCTTGAACGACACGCCCCACGACGAATCGATCTGCATGACTGGCTCCCCGGTTGATGTGCGGCCATGATCCGCCATCGATCGCGCCCCGAAAATGCGGAACCGGCGAATCGGGCCTCAAGCTGCGCCTGAGACCTCGGCGGCCGTTCCCTGCTAACTTATCGGCCAATCCAATACGATCGCCCCCTCATCATGCGCTTCGACCTGACCGACCTGCGGCTCTTCCTGAACATCTGCGAGGCCGGCACGATCACGAGCGGCGCCGAGCGGACCCACATCACGCTGCAGGCTGCGAGCGAGCGCATCCGCGGCATGGAGGACGAGCTCGGCGTGCCGCTGCTGCACCGAACCAAGTCGGGCGCGCAGGCAACCGATGCGGGCCGCGCGCTCGAACACCACGCGCGCACCGTGCTGCAGCAGATCGACCACATGCGCGGCGAGCTGCAGCAATACGGCCAGGGGCTGCGCGGGCATATCCGGCTGCTGTGCAACACGGCGTCGCTGAGCGAATACCTGCCCGACGCGCTGGCCGACTACCTGCCGCTTCATCCGAAGCTGTCGATCAGCGTCGAGGAGCGTTCGAGCCAGGAGATCGTGCATGCGATCCGCAACAAGACGGCCGAGGTCGGCATCGTCGCCGATTCGGTCGGGCTCGGCGGGCTCGAACAGAAGCCGTTCCGCGAGGACTGGCTGATCGTCGTCGTGCCGGCAGGGCATCCGCTCGCGTCGCACGGCACGGTCGCGTTCGACTCGATCGCCGATGCCGACTTCATCGGCCTGACCGACGGCAGCGCGCTGCAGGTGCATCTCGCCGATCAGGCGCGCGCGCTCGGCAAGCGGATCCGCTATCGCGTGCAACTGAAGAGCTTCGATGCGATCTGCCGCGTGATCGCGAGCGGGGTGGGCATCGGCATCGTGTCGCGCCATGCGGCCGAGCGCGCGATGCAGACGATGGACGTGCGGCTCGTCGAGCTATCCGACGCGTGGAGCCACCGCAGGCTGAAGCTGTGCGCGCGGTCGTTCGATGCGCTGCCGAAGTACACGCGGGAGTTCGTTGCGTTCTTGTCGGGGGACGCGGCGGCGCGGTAACCTGCCGTACGATGCATCCACCCGCTCCGATACGATGCCCGCCACCCACGATTCGTCCTCCCTTCCTGCCCGCCGGCTGGTGATCGTCGAGGGCGTGATGGGTTCCGGCAAGTCGACCGCGATGCGCTTCATTGCAAAGCACCTGACGGCAGCCGGGCACGACGCCGTGGCGATTCACGAACGGACGGCACCTCATCCCGTGCGGGCCACCGACGAACTCGAACACTGGTTCGAGCCGTGGCGCGACGCGACGGCCGCGCAACTTGCCGGGCGCGCACTCGAGCGATGGGCAACGTTTGTCGCCGACGTGCGGCGCGGCAACACGATCACCGTGCTGGACGGGCAACTCTTTCACGGTGACCTGACCCACCTGCTCCTGATGGAAGGCGACCCGGCACTGATCGAAACGTACGTGCGCGAACTCGCCCGCACGATTGCTCCGCTCGTGCCGCTCGTCATCTACTTCTGGCAGCGCGACATCGACGCAGCCATCCGCACTGTCTGCGCCGAGCGCGGCGACGATTGGGTCGCCTATCAGACTCGCTGGAAACTGGCCGCGCCGTACTGCGTGCGGCGCGGGTTCACCGGTCTCGACGGGCTGATCGCGCTGTACCGCGACTACCGTCGACTGACCAATGCACTGTTCGATCAACTGCCGCTCGACAAGCTGTCGATCGAAAACGGCGACCGCGACTGGCCGGCCGTCGAATGCCGGATACTCGACGCGCTGAAGCTGCCGCGCGCAACCGACCGGGACGACCGTCATGGACAAGTCCTCTAGGGCATCGCCGTTCGCAGCGGCGCGCATAGGGAACTGGCACGCCGTCGCGACCCCGCTGGCCGATGCGCCGGCGCACCGATGATCGTCAACATCACTTCGAATCTTATGGATAACGTTTTCTCTTGAATTTTGGTGAACCTGCGTCGCCGGAAAGTCCTTCGACCAGTCACTTCTGCATCGACATTTCGCGCTGCACCTCATACTTCTCGTAAGAAATTCCGCTGATTCGCGAGATATTCGGATCTCTCGCACCCCTCCCTTCTTCCCACTATCCGGGTTTCTCCCGCCCCGTCCGGCGTGAAAGTTCATTGACATCACGCCGATCGCTGCCTAAATTTGGAAAACGTTTTCCAATGCATCCGCACGACGCCGGTCATGGCCCGTGCAGGGAGAACGTTTGCCCGCTCGAGTTGTGATTCAGGCCGTCCGTCTTCAGGGATCAGGGTTGCAGGACGGCGGCCAGGTACGGGCATCGAGCGCGGCAACGGCCACACCCGCCCGTCCTTCATCACTATTCAAAACTGGAGACATAATGCATCCGCGCAGCAGATTCGCGCTCGGCGCCGCGCTCAGCGCCCTTTCCGTCCTGTTCGTCAGCGCATGCGGCGGCAACGACGTGACCGACACGCCGCCGTCGACCTCGCCGCCCCCGTCCACGACACCGTCGCTCGCGTCGAACTCGCTGCAGGCGCTCGTCTACGGCGCGCCCGACACCAGCGTGCCGGCCGGCGCGAACATCCCGGTCACGATGATGGGCCAGATGCGCGCGCTGTTCGACCTGATCCGGAAATCGCCCGACTTCACGCAGGTCGTGATGGACCTCGGCGACGGCACGCCGGTCCACGTGCTCGACACGAACACCGGCGACAAATTCCTGCCGGGCAAGCTCGCGCTCGGCCTGTCGTACATCCTGATCGACATGAAGTCGAAGAACGATCCGCAATACGCGAGCTACCTCGCGACGTACCAGACGATCACGACCGCGATGATGGCGCAGTCGGGCAGCAACTACACGTATGCGAATACGTCGTGGGGCGAGTACTACTACCTCGTCGCGCTGAACAACCTGAAGGCGCACGGGATGCTCAACGAAGTCTTCAGCGACGCGATGCTCGCGACTCTGCAGCAGCGGCTCACCTTCTGCGACATGTTCGGCCCCGATGCGAGCGGCAAGACCAATACGTGCCCCGCGGCCGGCACGCCGATCGACATCGCATCGCTCAACACCGCGCAGAACTACTATGCGGTGTCCTACGGAATTGCGGGGCTGCGCCAGAAGCTCGGCTGGAGCAGCCCGTCGTTTGCCTCGAAGACCGATGCATCGGTCGCGACGATGGGCGCGCGCGACGCGCTGCTGTACACGCTCACGAACCATATCCGCAACGACTCGTCGGGCGGTTTCTCGGACGAAGCGTCGAACACGCACACGACCTACTACGACCAGGCGCGCTTCGACCGCTACAGCACGCTGCTGATCGGCGAAGTGACCGAGCGCACGTTCGAGATGGGCAACGAGGCGAACCTCACGCCCGAGCTGAAGGGCTATCTGCGCAAGTCGGTCGACCTGATCCTGCCGCAGTTGAACGCGAACGGCCAGGGCTTCAACTACGGCCGCTCGATCGGCCCGTACGGCGATTCGGCGTTCATGGAAGTGCTGACCGCCGCGGCCAATGCCGGCGTGCTGACCGACCAGGAGAAGCAGGTCGCGTATGCATTCATCTACCAGGCCGCGCAGCGGTTCGACACCTACTGGTACGACCCGTCGCTGCCGACGCCGTCGGTGAACATGTGGGTCAAGGGCCGCGGCACGGACGCGTATCGCGGCAAGCCGCGCGTGATGGGCGAGAACTTCAGCCTGCTGCACCAGTACCTGTACGTGAACGCGTGGTGGAACAAGCTCGGCTTCGGCGGCAAGGCGCCGATGGCAGACGCGGACTACAACGCGTGGCTCGATGCGCTGCCGCACTACACGCTCACCTGGTACAACCAGCCGGGCGACACCGCGCATCCGTACAGTGCGGCGCTCGTCACCGTGCGCGACGGCCGGCGCGTGATCAACCTGAACCTCAGCCAGGCGCCCGACTACAACTCGTACACGCCGTACTACCCGGTGCCGTTCTCCGACAAGCTGATCTACGGCACGACCGATCTCGGCTACGCGCTGCTGGTGCCGCAGGTGTCGTACAACGGGAAGACCTACATTCCCGTCACGTACTACAAGAACCTGAACGTCCAGCAAAGCAACGGCCAGGTGATCGTGTCGTTCGATACCGCGAAGTTCCGGCTCGCGTCGAAGAACGCGGCCTACACGACCGATCTCGACCTGCAGGTGCATACGGTGCTGACGTTCGCGCACGGCTCGGTCGCACGCAGCGACACGCTGAGCACGGGCTCGCTCACCGGCAGCCTGTCGGTCGAGACGGACTTCACGTCGTTCGCGGATTTCGCGTCGACGCAGGCGAACGGCGACGGCGTGTCGGTCACGTACGCAAACAGTGCCGCGACCGGCTACGCGGCGTCCGGGTTCGACACCTGCGCGCTGTCGGCTTTCGACACGGCGAACGGCACGACGAATCCGCTGTCGACGACGCCGATCGGCCAGCTGCATTCGAACTTCGCGTGTACGACGAAGCCGTTTGCACTCGGCACGGGCGCGACCCGCACGTTCGGGTGGACGCTGAAGTACGCCGACCCGGCCTGAGCGGTGTGACCCGCGCCCGGTGAATGCTCCCGAAGCCGGTTGTGGTCGAAACCGGCGTCGGGAGCATCACGGACAGCGGGCATCGCGCTCGTCGGCGAGGCCCGCTTACAGCCAACCCGAAACCGCCATATACGCGCCGAGCGCGATCAGCCCGACGAAGAAGCAGCGCTTGAAGGCCTTCTCGCTCATCACGCGCCGCGCATATTGGCCGCCGGCCATGCCCGCCAGCGCCGGCACGAGCGCGAGCGCCGACACGCCGAGATCGACCGTCTCCAGCGCGCCCGTCACGCGCAACTGCAGGCCGAGCACGATCGTCGATGCGGTGAACGACAGCCCGAGCGCCTGGATCAGGTCATCCTTCGACAGCCGCAGCGCCTGCAGATACGGCACGGCCGGCACGACGAACACGCCGGTCGCGGCCGTCACGACACCCGTCAGGTAGCCGACCACGGCCGACAGCCATTTTTCATGGCGACCCGGTGCGGGCAGACGTGCGGCGGCCAGCCCCCACAGCCCGTAGAGGATCAGCACCACGCCGAGCGCCGCATGCGTCCAGGTGCTGCCAGCCGCGAGCGCGGGCAGCCCGCCCGTCAGCGTGCCGATCGTCAGGCCGGCGAGCAGCGGCCACAGCCGGCGCAGCAACGGCCCGAACGACGGACCGAGCCACAACTGCCACACGTTGGTGATGAACGACGGCACGAGCAACAGGCTCGCGGCGGCCGACGGCGGCATCGCGAGCGTCAGCAGCCCCATCGCGATGGTCGGCAGCCCGAGCCCGATCATCCCCTTGACCGCGCCCGCGAGCAGGAAAACCACCGCGATGATCGTCAGCGTATGAATGTGCATGAAAGGCGTTCCGTCCGGTTAAGTACGGCGCCGATGGTGAACCTCGATCGCGCCGCCCGCCATCTGGTTTTGCCTGAGGCTGGCTAGGGCTTGCCGGACGGGGCGGCGGCGTGATTGTGTCGGGGTGTCGGGGTGTCGGGGTGTCGGGGGGTCGGGGTGTCGGGGCGTCGGGGTGTCGGGGTGTCGGGGTGTCGGGGTGTCGGGGGGTGGGGGTGCCCGGTGTGCCCGGTGTGCCGGGTGTGGCGGGTGGGCGGGGTGTGCGGGCGGGGGCGGGGGTGCGGGGGGGGCGGGGTTTGCGGGGTGGGCCGATGTACCGATGTACCGATGGACCGATGTCCAGATGTACCGATGTGCCGTCGCGCCCGAGCCGGCGAAACACGCGCTGCCGGTGTCAACCCGGATGGCGCCGGCCACGCACCGCCATCCGGGTTACCGAACCCCGCCCCCGGCCCCGGATTCGAGCCGAATACAGGGCCTGCTCCGACACAAAAAACCGATCCAACGCGATCAGTCCCCGTGAGATGCCCCCTGTCCCTGCTCGCTATCGAGGTGCGCCATCTGTGCGGCCGGATAACGCTCACCGGCAGCCGCCCCGGCGGGAACCGCCGCTTCGATGCGAGCGATGTCATTGACCGTTAGTTGCATCTCTGCCGCCTGCAACGCATCCTGAAGCTGCGTGCGCTTGCGCGCGCCGATCAGCGGCACGATATCGCCGCCGCGCGACAACGCCCACGCGATCGCGACCTGCGCCGGATTGCTGCCCTTCTCGTCGGCGATGGCACGCAGCGCGTCGACGAGCGCGAGGTTGTGCGCGAGGTTCTCGCCCTGGAAGCGCGGGCTCGCCCCGCGAAAATCGCGCTCGCCTTCCCGCGCCGTGCTCCAGCGTCCGCCCAGCAGCCCGCGCGACAGCACGCCGTAGGCCGTCACGCCAATCCCGAGTTCGCGGCACGCAGGCAGGATCCCGGCCTCGATGCCGCGCGACAGCAGCGAATACTCGATCTGCAGGTCGGAAATCGGCGCGACGGCCGCCGCGCGGCGGATCGTGTCGACGCCGGCCTCCGACAGGCCGATGTGGCGCACGTACCCGGCCTTCACGAGATCGGCGATCGCACCGATCGTCTCCTCGATCGGCACCGCCGGATCGACGCGCGCCGGCCGGTAGATGTCGATGTAGTCGGTGCCGAGCCGTTTCAGCGAGTACGCGACGAAGTTGCGGATCGCCACCGGTCGCGCGTCGTAGCCGGCAAACCCGCCGGACGGATCGCGCAGCGCGCCGAATTTCACGCTGATCAGCACCTGGTCGCGCGCCCGGCCGCGCAGCGCATCGCGGATCAGCATCTCGTTGTCGCCCATCCCGTAGAAATCGCCGGTGTCGAGCATCGTGATGCCGTGGTCGAGTGCCGCGTGCAGCGTCGCGATGCTTTCGTCGCGGTCGGCCGGCCCGTAGAAGTCCGACATCCCCATGCAGCCGAGCGCGATGGCCGACACCCGCGGGCCCGTCCGGCCCAGTTCACGCGTTTCCATGTCCGTTTCCTTGAGTGATGAATGAACAGGCCGGATTCTGGACGCATCGCGACACGCGATAAACGCGAAACACTCAACCAAACCATTCGACGCTGATTAACAATGGAGCCTGCTCCCCCCACCCACGCACCCGCCCCGCATGGATCATCTGCAAGCAATGCGCATCTTCGCGCGCGTCGCCCATCTCGGCAGCTTCACGAAAGCGGCCGAGCAACTGCAACTGCCGCGCCCGACGGTCAGCAACGCCGTCCAGTATCTGGAAAAGCACCTGAAGGTCCGCCTGCTGCAGCGCACGACGCGGCGCGTCGCGCTGACGGCCGAAGGCGCGACCTATTACGAGCGGTGCATGCGGTTGCTGGCCGATCTGGACGATGCAGAAACGCTGTTCGAGGATGCCGGCACGACGCCGCGCGGCGCGATCCGCGTCGACCTGCCCGAACGCTTCGCGCTGAACCAGGTGATTCCGGCGCTACCGGGTTTCCACGCGCGCTACCCCGACCTGCGCGTCGTGATCGGCACGACCGACCGCTTCGTCGACCTCGTCGCCGACGGCATCGACTGCGCGGTGCGGGTCGGCGCGATGTCCGACACATCGCTCGTCGCGCGGCGCATCGGCGAACTGGCGCAGATCAACTGCGCGGCGCCCGCGTATCTCGAACGGCACGGCACGCCCCGCTCGCCGGACGAGCTGCCGGACCACGTCGCGGTCGGCTATTTCTCGAGCCGCACGGGTCGCGAGCTGGACTGGGAATATGCGGATATGGATTCGGGCCAACTGCACGCGGTCAAGATGCGCAGCGTCGTGTCGGTCAACAGCTCGCAGGCGTATCTCGCGTGCTGTCTTGCGGGCCTCGGGCTGATCCAGGCACCGCGCGAAGGGCTCGGGCCGCTGCTCGCCGACGGCTCGCTGGTCGAGGTGCTGCCGGAGTGGAATGCCGAGCCGCTGCCCGTGTCGGTGGTATTTCCGACCGGCCGGCATCTCGCGCCGCGCGTGCGTATCTTCGTCGACTGGCTCGCGGAAACGCTCGGCGCCACGCCCCGCGCGGATTGACGGCAGGCGCCGGCGCACTGGCCCCGGCACCGCCCGCTCAGCACGTTAGAACTTGTGGCGAATCGCGGCGCGCACCGCGAACTGGTTCGACGACGCCGACGGGCCGTCCGTGCCGACCACGTAGCCGCCGTCGGCCGCCGTGCCGGTCTTGTCGCCTGCCACCTTCTGCCATGCGCCCTGCAGGTACACGTCGGTGCGCTTCGACAGGCTGTAGTCGGCCATCAGGCCAACCGTGTGGTATTTCGGCTTGAACGAGCCGGCCGCGGCATCGTATTTGCCGTCCGTGTACACGTACTGCGCGCCGAGATAGAAATCGGGCGTGAGCTGGTACTTGCCGTTGATTTCGAAGTTCTGGAACTTCGTCGCGGTCAGCCCGAGGCCGGCGAACGTCGAAGCCGGCAGGTAAACGGTCGACACCGGGTTCTTCACGTCCGTCTTCGTGTAGACGAAGCCGACCGTGGCCGGGCCGAACGTGTAGTTGATGCCGCCGCCGAAGATCCGCAGGCGGTCGGCGACGAAGTTCGCGTCATCCGCCGAGATCGCGCCCGCGCTGCCGACACCCGGGTTGTTCGCCTGCAGGTACGCAGCCGCAACCTGCAGCCCGGCCAGCGAGTACTGCGCGCCGAGGCTGTACTGACGGTTGTTCGAGAAGCCGGTGCTGTTGCTGAAGCTGTACGTGCCGCCGAACGTCAGGCCGTTCCAGTCGGCGCTCGCATACTTGACCGTGTTGTTGACGCGGAACGAGTTGTCCGTGTTGTCGTTGTCGAACGGGTGCGAGAACAGCGTGCCGCCCCAGTTGCCGTTGGCGGTGAGCGGCGCGAGATAGTCGACGACCGAGTCGTATTGACGGCCGAAGGTCAGCGTGCCGAAGCGCGGCGCGCTCAGCCCGACGAACGCCTGGCGGCCGAACATGCGGCCGCCCTGGCCGAGCCGGCCGTTGTTCACGTCAAAACCGTTTTCCAGCGTGAAGATCGCCTTCAGCCCGCCGCCGAGATCCTCGCTGCCCTTCAGGCCCCAGCGACTGCCCTGCGCATAGCCGCTCGCGAGCTGGTAATTCGATTTTCCGACCCCGTTGACGTTCACGTTGTTCGTGTAATTGAAGCCTTCGTCGATCACACCGTACAGCGTCACGCTGTTCTGGGCGAAGACCGGCGCGGCGAAAGCAGCCAGCGCGGCGGTAAAAATGACGTGCTTCTTCATGACGGATCTCCGGAGCCGGGGGCCGGGCATGGTCGAGCGCCCGGCGAATGTTTGGTCTGTTGTATGTGTGGCCCGCAGGGCGGACGACGCGGTGTGCGGCCGCGTGAGGTCAAAATGGTGTCACGTCGCAAACCGTCCGTCCATCGGGGTAAGTGAACCCTGCGCAAACCGTTGCGCTCGTCCAACTGCCCCGTTGCGCAGACTGCCTGACCCGGCTTATCGGCAGCGGCAGGACGGACGACCATCCGCGTAAACCCGGTGTGTACCGCATCGGTGGCACAATGCGCATCCGTTCGTCATTTCTTCACGAAGTCATGCTTCACCCCGATTCATGCGCGGCGCGTGCCGGCCGCGCCCGCCGCCCACGCCGGGAGGCGGTCCGATGACCGCACCGGCCCGGGCCGGCCGCTACGCCGAGCTCGATTTCTTCCGCGGCCTCGTGCTGCTCGTCATCGTCGTCGACCACATCGGCGGCAGCATCCTGTCGCGCGTGACGCTGCACGCGTACGCGCTGTGCGACGCGGCCGAGGTCTTCGTGTTCCTCGGCGGCTTCGCCACCGCCATCGCGTACAACTCGCTCGCCGAGCGGCACGACGAGGCCGCCGCGCGCCAGCGCTTCATCCGGCGCGCGTTCGAGATCTACCGCGCGTTCCTCGTGACGGCCGGCCTGATGCTGCTGATCACGGCCGCGCTGAACGCGTTCGCGATCGACGGCCCGAACATGCCGACCAACGATCTCGACGGCCTGCTCCACAAGCCGCTCGCCGCGCTGCGCGACATCCTGCTGTTCCGCCGCCAGCCGTATCTCGCGTCGGTGCTGCCGATGTATGCGTTCTTCGCGCTGCTCGTCCCGCTCACGCTGCCGCTCGCGCGCACGCAGCCGTGGCTGCTGCTCGCGTTCAGCGGGTCGCTGTGGGTCGCGGCGCCGCACGTCGCGCGCTTTTTGCCGACCGTCGAAGGCGCGCCGTGGGACTTCAATCCGTTCGCGTGGCAGTTCCTGTTCGTGCTCGGCGTGATCGCGCGCTGCCAGCCCGTCTACCAGACGCTCGCGCCGAAGCCGCAGGGCTGGCTGCTGACGGCCGCGGCGCTCGCGATCGTCGCGGCCGGCGCGTACTACCGGCTGCGCATCGAGCCGTTCCCGACCGATCCGTCGATCAAGCAGAACCTCGGCGCGCTGCGGCTCGCGAACTTCCTCGCGATCGCGTGGCTCGCGGCCAAGCTCGTCCACCTCGGCTGGATGAAGAAGGTTGCGCACGCGATGCCGTGGATCGGCACGATCGGCCGGCAGGGGCTGCTGTGCTTCGTCGCGGGCACCGCCATCTCGCTCGCGGTCGATTCGGTGCTCTACCAGGCGACCGAAGGCTATCTCGACGTGAAGCTCGGCCTGACCGCCGACGTCGTCGCGATGGGCCTGCTGTATCTCGTCGCCAAACTCTACGGGCCGCTCGTCGCGCGGCTGACGTTCCGTTCGCGGCGATGACGCGCCGCGCCGTCATGCGCCGCTGCTACGATAGCCGGCGCTCCTCCTGAAACGATTCGACATGCGCCGACTCGCCCTTCCGTTCGCCCTCGCCCTGATCGCCGGCTCCATCGCCACGGCCCGCGCCACGCCGCCCGCACCGGCGGCACCGCCCGCGCCGCCGCCGCCCGCCGTCCAGACCGCGACGACACCGTCGGCCGCGCAGGAGCCCGCGCTCAATCCGGGCAGCAGCGTCGTGCTGCGCACGTTCCGGTCGGCATCGCTGAAGCGCGACTGGTCGTACACGGTGTACCTGCCGCCCGGCTACAACCCGGAAGGCGCGCGCTACCCGGTGATGTACCTGCTGCACGGCAACGCCGGCAACGCGAATGACTGGGTCACGCAGGGCCGGCTGCAGGCCACCGCCGATACGCTGATCGAGCGCCACGAGATTCCGCCGGTCGTGATCGTGATGCCGCAGGGCGGCACCGACTGGTACGTCGACCGCAAGGAGAAGATGCAGAGCGCGTTCCTCAACGACCTGCTGCCCGAAGTCGAAGCGCACTTCGCGGTGTCGAACCAGCGCGCGGGCCGTGCGATCGGCGGCGTGTCGATGGGCGGCTTCGGCGCGCTGCGCTTCTCGCTGCTCGAACCCGGGCTGTTCTGCGGCGCGATGCTGCTGAGCCCCGCGATCTACGCGAACGAGCCGCCGCTCAATTCCGCCGCGCGCTATGTCGGCGTGTTCGGCGACCGGCAGTTCGATCCGCGCGTGTGGCACGAGCTCAACTACCCGGCGCTGATGCGCGGCTATTTCGCGCGCAGCTGGCGAATCCCGATGTTCATCGCGGCCGGCGACGACGACCTGACCATCCAGGCCGAATCGAGCGTGCTGTATACCCACCTGCGCCGCGCGCAAAACCCGGCCGAGCTGCGCATCGTCGACGGCGGGCATACGTGGGACGTATGGCGCGGGCTGCTCGGGCAGGGGTTGAAGTACGCGCTCGAATGCGTGAAGTGACGGCGGGCGGGCGCTGCCCCGCCAGCTTTGTTCGTCAGGCAGACCGGTGACCGGCGAGCCGTCATCTCTCGATCAGTCTCATGCCCTGCGCCCGCCGTCCCGGCATGCCTGCCGCGCCCGGATGGCGAGCTCAAGACGGCGGGCTCAAAGCCACGTGCCGCCCTGCCGCTCGCCCGGCTCCCCGGCCAGCGCGTCGAAATCGTGAATCCAGTCCAGGTGATGCAGCACGCTGTCGCGCTCGGCCAGACGCGCATTGCGCGCCTGCGCGGCCGGCCCGTCGGGCAGGTGCAGCACGTCGGCCACGGAGATCGACGCGTACTGCACCTTGCGCGTGCGGCCGCGACGCAGTCGCTCGTACGCTTCCTGCGCTTCGCGCCAGTTGCCCGGCCCGGCCTGCGCCAGTTGCGCGGCCAGCACGACCGCATCCTCGATCGACTGGTTCGCGCCCTGCCCGTGGTGCGGCACCAGCGCATGCGCGGCGTCGCCGATCAGCGTCACGCGCCCGCGGCTCCAGCGGCCGAGCGGCGGCCGGTGGAACAGCCCCCAGCGCTGGCTGATCGGCACGGCGGTGATCATCTGCACCACCGCCGGATGCCAGTCCCTGAACACGCGCAGTTGCTCGCCTTCTTCCGACGGCATCACCCAGTCGCGCGACGGCCACGGTGACGGATGACGCTCGACCAGCAGGAAATTCTGGTCGCCGTTGTCGCCGATCGGATAGTGCAACAGGTGCCCGTGCGGCCCGATCCAGTACTGCAGCGTTTCGGGATCGGGCAACAGGCTCAGCCGAGCGGCCGGCACCACGCCGCGAAACCCTGAACACCCCGAATACAGCACGTCGTCGTAGCCGAGCATCCAGCGCCGTGTGATCGAGCGCGCGCCGTCCGCGCCGATCACGAGATCGGCATCGACGCGCACACCGTTGCCGAACGTCAGCGTGACGCGGTCGGCGTGCTGCGCGAGATCGGTCAGCCGATGGCCGAGATGGATGCAGTCGAGGCCGACCGCGTTCGACAGCAAGGCCTGCAGATCCGCGCGATGCACGCCCCAGTACGCGCCGCCGAATTGCCGGCGATAGTCGGGGTCGCCGCGATGATGGCCGATCACCGCACCGCTGCGGCCGTCGCGATAGACGAGCCCGGGGATATCCGCGCACACCGCATCGAAGGCCGCCCGCAATCCCATGCGCTCGTAGAAGCGCGTCGCATTGGCCGACAGCGCGACGGCCGCGCCGACTTCACGCAACACCTCCGTCTGTTCGTAGAGTTGCGCGTCGATGCCGTGCTCGCGCAACGCGAGCGCGAGCGTCAGGCCGCCGATCCCGGCGCCGACGATCGCAATCTTCAGGTTCGTCTGCATGATGAAGGTGTCTCCGATATTCCGATGTGGGGTCTGCGGCGTGCGCAGCGGTCATGTCGATTGCATGGGCCGTATCGGTATTCTCGGGAGCGGACTTTCATCCCGCAATAAAATGACCGGAATCTGCTTCATCACTGGATGCAATGAACCCGGCGAGGCCCAACCCATGGAACTAAGCGATATCGACCTCAACCTGCTGCTGCTTTTCCAGCGGCTGATGCAGGAACGGCGCGTGTCGAGCGTCGCAGAGCAGATGAACATGAGCCAGCCGGGCGTGAGCAATGCGCTCGCGAAGCTGCGCCGCCGGCTCGGCGATCCGCTGTTCGTGCGCGGGCCGGGTGGCGTGGTGCCGACGCCGTTCGCGCTGCGCCTCGCGGAACCCGTGTCGCACGCGCTCGCGACGCTGCACGCCGCGCTCAACCCCGAGACCGGCTTCGATCCGCTGCGTGCCACGCGCACGCTGACGATCGGCATGACCGACATCGGCGAAGTCGTGTTCCTGCCCGCGCTGCTCGAACACCTGTCGCAAGCGGCGCCGGGCATCGCGCTCAATACCGTGCGCGACACGAGCGTCAACCTCGGCGACGAAATGGCCGACGGCCGCGTCGATCTCGCGATCGGCCTGCTGCCGCAGCTCAAGGGCGGCTTCTATCAGCGCCGGCTGTTCGATCAGCGCTACGTGTGCCTGTTCCGGCGCGGGCATCCGCTCGAGGACGCGCCGCTTACGGTCGACGCGTGGCGCGATGCCGAGCATCTGGTCGTGGTGTCGGCCGGCACCGGTCACGGGCAGGTGGACGAATGGCTGAAGCGCCGCCGCGTGGCACGCCAGGTGCGGCTCACGGTGCCGCATTTCATGAGCGTCGGCTACATCCTGCAGCGCACCGACCTGATCGCGACGGTGCCCGAGCATCTCGCGCAGCAGCTCGCCGCACCGTTCTCGCTCGGCTGGCGCGCGTTGCCCGTCACGGTGCCGGGCGCGCCGATTCACATGCTCTGGCATACGCGGGTCAACCAGGACGAGGGGAACAAGTGGCTGCGCGACGTGGTGGTCGATCTGTTTGCGGAGACGGGCACGCGGGCGCGGAAGGCCGTCCCCGGCCGGAAGAAATAGCCGTGGCCATCGCGCCGGCTTTACGATGTCGCTCGACCATGTGCGCCGCGCATTTCGACTACATTGCCGAATGTGGCGATGATCGCGGTCATCGGCCACCTCGCCCCTCTTTCAACCAGCAGGAAATCAAGCCATGTCTGTCTCGAAGAAATTCGCAGCCGTCACGGGCGCCGGCTCCGGCATCGGTCGCGCGGCGGCCGTCGCGCTCGCCCAGGCGGGATTCACCGTCGCATTGCTCGGACGCACCGAGGAATCGTTGCGCGACACGCAGGACGCGATCCGCACCGCCGGCGGCGACGCGCACGTGTTTCCTGCGGACGTCACCGACGAAGCGTCGGTCGACCACGCGTTCGCCCAGATCGCGCAGCAGTTCGGCCGGCTCGACGTGCTGTTCAACAATGCCGGCCGCAACGCGCCGCCGGTTTCACTCGACGAATATGACTTCGACGTGTGGAACAGCGTCGTCGCGACGAACCTGACCGGCGTCTTCCTGTGTGCGCGAGCCGCATGGCGCCTGATGAAGGCGCAAACGCCGCAAGGTGGCCGGATCATCAACAACGGCTCGATCTCGGCACACGCGCCGCGCCCCGATACGATCGCGTACACGGCCACCAAGCATGCGGTGACCGGGATCACCAAGTCGCTGGCGCTCGACGGCCGCCGGTACAACATCGCGTGCAGCCAGATCGACATCGGCAACGCAGCGACGTCGCTCACGGACCGGATGACGCAAGGCGTCCCGCAAGCCGACGGCAGCCTCGCGCCCGAGGCGCGCATGGACGTCACGCATGTCGCGAACGCGATCGTCCAGATGGCGAACCTGCCGCTGGACACGAACATCCTGAACATGACGATCATGGCGACGGCCATGCCGTTCGTCGGTCGCGGATAAGCGCGCGCCGCACGGGAGACGTCACCTGCGCCAAGACGGCGAACGATGTCTCCCGGAAATCGATGCGCGCCGTCGCGCCGCTTATGCCAATGCCGGCCTGCGCTGCCTCACCGCGCGCTGGTCGATGCCCAGCCGCGCCGCCAGCCAGTCGCAGATGAATTCCTGGCCGAGCGTCGGATTGTCGACCTGGCAGTGCGCGGCGCCCGTTTCGTCCGGATCGAACAGCCTGAGCGTCGCGTCGACGCCATGCGCCTTCGCGTAGTCGTAGGTATCGGTTGCCGTCTTCAGCCCGAGCCAGTCTTCCGTGCCCTGCAGCACCAGGTACGGCACCGGAATCCGGTCGATCACGCCCTGGAGGCGGAAATCCCGCGCCTTGTCGACGACTTCCTGCGGCGTCGCGCAGCCGAACACCCATTTCAGGTGGCGCCAGATGAGCCGTTCCGGCGTATCGAGCCAGCTCGCGAACAGCGACGCCATGTCGAACATCACCGAATCCGAGACCACCGCGACGATGCGCTTTTCGAACGACGCCGCGCGCGCCGCGTAGACGCCGCCGACGCTTGCGCCATACAGCGCGATCCGGCCGGGATCGACGTCGCCGCGCGTGAGCAGGTAGTCGACGCACGCGCCGACCGGCACTTCGGTATCCGGGCGGTTGACGATCCCCTGACGGCGCAGCGTCCCGCCCTGCCCCGGCAGGTCGACCAGCAGCAGCGACATGCCGCGCGTGAGCGCGTGCTTGGGCATTTCGTGGAGCAGCTCGTCCTTGTACTCGTCGAGCCCGCCGAACGCGATCACCGCCGGCGACCGCACGTCGCCGCCCGCACAGGGGATGAAATACGCGTCGAGGTGCGCGCCGCCCTCGTACGGGATGCGCACGACCTCGCCGGCCGGCGTCAATCCTTCGAGATAACGATGCGAGCAGCGTTCGACGCTGTCGAAACTGTCGCGCCGGCGCGCGTCGTCATGCGCAAGGTAGAACTCGGACGACCGGTAGTAGTTGGCCGCGCGCAGCCAGTTGCTGCTCGCGGTGCGCAGGAAGCCGCGCGCATGCGCGTCGAGCGCACGCTGCTCGCTGGCTTTCGCGAGCACCTGCCATTCGCGGTACCAGCTCTCGGTATCGCCGGGCGTCATCCGCGACGCCGCGCGAAAGCACTCGCTGATCAGGCTCGCGCCTTCCTGCGCGCCGCCGAGCGTGCGCGCGAACTGGAAACTCAACTCCGGCTCGCCGGGCCATTGCACCCAGCCTTCCGCGCGATACGCGCCGTTCATCCGATCGTCTTGCAGACTCATGGTCATGCCCTCCGAAATTACCGATACGTAAATTTCTGGCCGTGGAAGCGCGCTGCATCCCTTGCACTCATCGTTCGTCCATGGGGCACCGCGTGCTGACGGCCGGGACGAGATGCGTCGCACACCATCCCTGAATTTACGTATCCGTAAATTCAGGGGCCGAAAAAAGAGGCTCCGTGGATGCCCCGTTTTCGTCGTGTCGACGCCCGGGAAGTGTACGCCTCGATATCCGTCGACGACAAGCGTCATGCAATCCGTCGCCCGGCATCGCACCGATGCGGTATATTTTCATTACGTATCGGTAAAAACATTCTCCCCGGCGGACGATCATGAGCAAGAAAACCCGCGTCACGTCGATTCTTTCGGCGCTGCCGCTCAAGCCGCGGCGCCGCGAGCATCTTCAGGTGCCCGCCGACCAGATCGGACAGCGGCTGCGCGCGCTGCGCCAGTCGCGCGACCTCACGCTGAACGAGGCCAGCCAGCTCACGGGCGTGCCCGCGGCGACGTTCTCGCGCATCGAGACGAACAAGATGTCGCCGACCTTCGGCGTGCTGCACCGGATCATCGAAGGCATGGGCTTCGACTGGCGCGACGTGCTGACCAACCAGCCGCGCCATCGCAACTCGCTGAGCGTGTGCCACGCGGAAGACATCGTCACGACACGCATCGCGAACATTCCGTACGAATACGCGCTGCTGCATCGCGACAGTTCGGCCGGGATGATCACGCTGCGCATGCAGGTCGACGCGCGCACGGTGGACGAAGCCGGCGGGCTCGCCGGCCACGAGGGCGACGAGTTCTGCTACGTGCTGTCGGGCGAACTCGAGCTGCACTTCGAGCACGGCGAGCCGACACGGTTGCGCGCCGGTGAGAGCGCACTCTTCTCGTCGCACCGGCCGCATGCGTACGTGGCGCCGTCGCCCGAAGGCGCGACGCTGCTCGTCGTGCTCACGCCGCCCGGCCAGGGACCGGCGAAGCCGCTGTCGCCGTAGCCCGGCACTCGCGGTCAGCGGGTCCGGGTTTTCTTGCTGGCAGACGGCGGCTTGACGACGACGAACTGTCGACGATCCTTGCCCCTGATCCAGAGCGGCGCATTGCCGCGCCCGCTCCACTCCTTCCCGCTCGCCGGATCGCGATAGCGCGCCGGCAGCACTTTCACGATGTACGAACCCCGGCTGCCGTTGCGGCCGACCAGGTCGCGATGCTTGATCGCGTAGGTATCCATCAGCGAGTGAACCGCCGCGATCGCATCGACGCGTTCGCGCGCGCGTGCGCGCTCGATTTCCTCGTCCAGTTCGGCCAGCTCGACTACGAGCTGTGCATAGGTCTTGCTCGCGCTCATCTTCTGCATCCTGCCCCGCATCCGCATCCGCATGCGAACCGCCATGATTCGCATGCCTAACTGACTGTTTCACGACGCCCGGTGACGATGGCATTCACTGGATCGGCTAGCAGCTCGCATCGGCGCGTCGAAGCACGCGACACGAGGGCAACGACACGCCGCCACGCACCGGCACACAGTGCGCGCCCCCGCGCCGGCCCGATCGTCCGCCCGGGGATCCCCGTTGCGAACGTTCGGCGACACAATCGCGCCCTGCATTTCAAATATCGAGTGATATTTGAAATGGGATCGTAATGGTATCTATCTTAAATATCAACTGATATCCTGCCTGCCATGAACATGGCCCCCCTTCCCCCGCGGCTGACCCGCGAAGAAAGCCAATTGCAGACCCGCGCCCATTTGCTTGCCGCGGCGAAGCGGCTGTTCGTCGACCGCGGGTTCGGCGGCACGTCGCTCAGGGATATCGCGGCCGAAGCCGGCTATACGCAGGGGGCGTTCTATTCGAACTTCGCGAGCAAGGAGGCGCTGTTCGTCGAACTGATGCGGGAGCGTTCACAGACCCAAGTGGCCGACATCGCCCGGGTGCTGAGCGATTCGTCCGCGTCCGGGGAGGACATACTGAATGCGCTGGAGGCCTGGTCGAGGACCGTCGATGCCGAACCCGAGTGGTCGGTGCTGGGCGTCGAGTTCAAGCTTCAGGGGCGGCGCAACCCCGCTTTTGCCGTCGCGTCGCAGGCGTTGCTGGACGCCCACCGCGATGGCCTCGCCTATTGCATCGAACAGATTTTCGCGCGGCTGAAGAAGGTGCCGCCCGAACCGCCGGTCGTCCTGGCCATTTCGTTCATGGGGCTCTCGCAGGGCCTGTCGCTGCAGCAGTCGATCCTGTCCGAAGTGCCGATCGGGCACATGATCATGGTGTTCCTGCGCAGCCTGCTGGCCTCTGCCGCGCCGGTGCGCTGACTGGAGAGGTCGCGGACAACACGTAAATGACCGGCTCCACGATGGAGCCGGATCACGCGTGACACAGTTCGGTCCGTTGCAGCCGTTCGGCGTATGCGATGCGCCCGTATCCGGACAGTGCCGCGGCACCGCTCACGAACGCAGCGAGGGCACGGCGGTGCACCGCCTGCAGACGTTCGGCATCACGCCCGCAGGATCTCCTCGGCGACCTGTTCGAACGGCACGCGCCCTTGTAGAAGCTCGACCGTGTCGTCGCTTCCGAAGTCGATGTGGCCACTGTTCAGCCCGCGATTCAGTTCGATGAACCCGTTGATCGCCACGCTCGAAAACGGATTCATCGCGAGTACCCCGGCCCACTCCGAAGGCTCGAGTGCCATTGGCCTCACCGGTCGATTCAGCACGCGCGCAAAGATCGCCGCGATGTCGGCGGGCGAGTATGCAACCGGCCCTTCCAGGCCGATCTTCCGGATGCCCGCCCAGTCGTCACGCAGGAGGTCCGCCGCGATGCGACCGATATCCTCGGTCGCGACCATCGGAATCGCGCGCTCGACCGGCACGAGCAGGCTCGGCAGGATGCCTTGCGTGCGCACCGGATCGATGACGCGCGCCCAGTTCTCCATGAAGTACGCCGCGCGCAGGAACACGACCGGAATGCCCAATTCAGCCAGTCGTTGCTCGGCCGTGCGGTTGGTCGCGATCACGCCGGTGCCGCTCGGCCGATCCGCGCCGACCGACGACAGCAGCACGAGTTTCGGCAAGCCCGCCGCACGCACCGCTTCGACGACGGCGCGCGCCGTCACGCCCGCATGTTCGAACACGTTCTCCAGCGCATAGTTCGGCGGCTTGACCAGATACGCACCGTGCGCGCCCGCGAATGCACGCGTCAAGGCGGCGGAATCGGCCAGATCGGCAACCGCCACTTCTGCGCCCTGTTCAGCCCAGCGCGCCGCCTTCGCGCGATCGCGCACGACGACGCGCACCGCGACACCCGCATCGATCAGGGCCTGGGCCGCGACGGCTCCCGTGCGCCCGGTGACACCCGTAACAACGAACATGTGTTCTCCCGACAGCC
Organism: Burkholderia sp. Ac-20384; assembly: GCF_017104605.1. Taxonomy (NCBI): domain Bacteria; kingdom Pseudomonadati; phylum Pseudomonadota; class Betaproteobacteria; order Burkholderiales; family Burkholderiaceae; genus Burkholderia; species Burkholderia sp. Ac-20384. The sequence continues at coordinate 21,798 of NZ_JAAGPE010000160.1, forward strand.
GCCCCACCCGTTGGAGCGATGGCTTCGATGATGTACGCTGGCATCACATAACTCAAATGCATACCAATCATGCCCAGCATGCACGAAGTGGATTTGCGCGCCGTCGATCTCAACCTGCTCAAGCTGCTCGACGCGTTGCTCAAGGAGCACAGTGTCACGCGCGCCGGTATGCGGCTCGGCCTGACGCAGCCGGCGGCAAGCCGCGCGCTGGGCCGGCTGCGCACGTTGCTCGGCGATCGCGTCGTCGTGCGCACGCCGAA
>NZ_JAAGPE010000161.1:0-237 GCF_017104605.1 Burkholderia sp. Ac-20384
TAGACGGTAATTCGACGTTAGGTGGTTGTCTGTGTTTGCGTGGCTGTGGTGTGTGGTTTACTTGTTGTTAGTAGGTTGTCGCCTACAGTGATCGACTGATGGCGCTGGTTTCGGAGTATACAGAGGGAACATATTCATGCGATTAGGCTAGTGTCGATAAGTAGATGAGGTCGTGGGAAGATGATTGGTAGTGTGTGGGTGTGGTGCTGTGGAGTGGTTTGGGTGTGTTTTTTTTTT
>NZ_JAAGPE010000162.1:0-22174 GCF_017104605.1 Burkholderia sp. Ac-20384
TCGCGCTGCGCTGGCTGGCCGGGCATGGCCCGGTCGAGCTCGTGCTATCGGACATTTCGCTCGGCGCGAGCGGCAGCGGCATCGCGTTCGCCGCGCGGCTCGCCGAGCGCTGGCCGGCCCAGCGTGTGGCGCTGACCTCGGGCCTGCCGCCCGAGATGCATCAGACGCATCCCGACTGGCGGGCGGACCGGCCGTTCGTGCAGAAGCCGTTCGATCTGGCGGCGCTCGCCGCGCTGCTGGACTGACGCCCGGCGCCGATTGTTTCGATTGTTAATGGCAACGCGTGTTTCCGAAATTTTCGATTAACGGGACGGGTGTTTCATAGCGGTACGGCAACGGCGACGCGGTCGCGACGCCGCGGCGCAAAAATCGAACAACGGACGGAGACACCCTATGACAAAGATCAAGTCGGCCATGCTGGCGATCGCGCTTGCGATGACGGCCGCTACGGCCGGTGCGGCGACGCTGAGGATTGCGTGCGGCACGGCAGGCCTCGACCAGGAAACCTGCCAGGCCGCGGCGAAGCATTGGGCCGAGAAGACCGGCAACGAGGTCGAGCTCATCAGCATGCCGAACAACTCGAGCGAGCAGCTCGCGCTCTATCAGCAGCTCCTCGGCAGCGGATCGGACAAGATCGACGTGATGCAGATCGATGGGGTCTGGCCGGGGATCCTCGCGAACCACCTGGTCGACCTGAAGCCGTACAGCAAAGGTCAGGAAAGCCAGTCGTTCCCGAGCATCGTGGCGAACAACACCGTGAACGGCAGGCTGGTCGCGATGCCGTGGTTCATCGATACGGGCGTGCTCTACTACCGCAAGGACCTGCTCGACAAGTACCGGGCGAAGGTGCCCGCGACGTGGGACGAACTCGACGCGACCGCGCGCAGGATCCAGTCGAGCGAACGGGCCGCCGGCAACGAGAAACTGTGGGGCTTCGTCTGGCAGGGGCGTGCCTACGAAGGGCTCACCTGCGATGCGCTCGAATGGATCGCCAGCTACAACGGCGGCACGGTGGTCGACGACAAGGGGCACGTCACGATCGACAACCCGGGGGCGATCAAGGGGCTCGACCAGGCCGCGAAATGGGTCGGCACGATCAGCCCGAAGGCGGTCCTGAACTACGGCGAGGAAGAGTCGCGCGGCGTGTTCCAGGCAGGCAATGCGGTGTTCATGCGCAACTGGCCGTACGCATTGGCCATCGCCAACCGCGACGGTAGCCCGATAAAAGGCAAGGTCGGCATCGCACCGCTGCCGAAGGGCGGCGCCGATGGTCGTCAGGTCACCTCGCTTGGCGGCTGGCACCTCGCGGTGTCGCGCTACTCGCCCAACCCGAAGCTCGCTGCCGATCTCGTGATGTACATGTCGAGCGCGGAAGTGCAGAAGATACGCGCGGTGCAGGCGTCGTTCAATCCGACGATACCCGCGCTCTACCATGACAAGGACGTCCTCCAGGCCCGCCCGTACATGGCCGACCTGCTGCAGATCTTCAACAGCGCAGTCGCCCGGCCGTCGATGGTCACCGGCGCCAGATACAACCAGGTCAGCAACCAGTTCTGGAATGCCGTTCACGACGTGCTCGCGGGCAGCGACACCGCGGCGAGCGCGCTCGCGAGGCTCGCCGCGTCGCTCAACCGGCTCGCACCGGGCGGCAACTGGCGCTGAGCGCGGCGCCTCACTAGCGATCGACCCGGCCGGCCGACCGACGGCGCCGGCCCTGACGGGAGACTTTTCATGAGAACTGCAAGTGTCCAGATAGACAGGACTCCTCTGTTATCAGAGAGTCCGGCGCGAACGGGAAACGGGCTGGCGAGTGCGCGTCGCCGCCAGGCCTGGCTGCTGGTCGCGCCGGCGATGCTGATGCTGGTGGCGATCGCCGGCTGGCCGCTGTTGCGCACCGCCTGGTTCAGCCTGACCGACGCGCAGCTGTCCGACCTGACTCAGCGGCGGTTCGTCGGCCTCGACAACTACATCGGTGCGGCGGGCGTCCTGCGCGATCCGTCATGGTGGCAGGCGGTGGGCAATACGGTGCTGTTCGCTGTCGTATCGGTGCTGCTCGAAACGGTAGCGGGGATCGGCGTGGCGCTGCTGCTCGATGTGCCGTCGCGGTTGCGTGCGCTGCTGCGCGCGGCCGTGCTGGTGCCGTGGGCGATCCCGACCGTCGTGTCCGCGAAGATCTGGAGCTGGATGCTCAACGACCAGTTCGGCATCGTCAATTCGATGCTGATGGCAATCGGTGCGATTCATGAACCGCTCGCGTTCACCGCCGATGCGCGCCTCGTGTTTCCGACCATCGTGTTCGTCGATGTGTGGAAAACCACGCCGTTCATGGCGCTGCTGATGCTGGCCGCGCTGCAGACCGTGCCGCGCGATTGCTACGAGGCCGCGCGTGTCGACGGCGTCCCGCGCTGGCGGGTATTCCGGTCGGTGACGCTCCCGCTGATCCTGCCCGGCGTGCTGGTCGCGATGATCTTCCGCTCGCTCGACGCATTGCGCGTGTTCGACCTGATCTACGTGATGACGTCGAACAGTCGAGTCACGAAAAGCATGTCGGTGTATGTGCGTGAACAACTGATCGATTTCCAGCAGGTGGGGTTCGGGTCGGCGTCGGCGATGCTGCTGTTCGTGACGATTGTCCTGTTCACCGTCGGATACATGGCCGTCAGCCGGCGCCGGAACCAGGAGGCATGAGATGAAGAAGCATCCGCTAGAGACGGCGGTATACGCGGTGCTGTCGGCGCTCGTGCTGACGGTCGCGCTGTTCCCGCTCGTCTACATGATCGGCACATCCGTCAAGCATGGCGATGCGCTGTTCGATACGTCGCTGTTCCCGGCGAGCCCGTCGCTCGACAACTACCGGCAGTTGTTCCGCGACCAGCCGTTCGGCGCGTACCTGCTGAACTCCGCGTGGGTCGCCGGCGGCGCGGTGGCGCTGTCGCTCGCGGTATCGGTGCTGGCTGCGTACGCGCTCGGCCGCGTGTCGTTTCGCGGGCGCGGCGTCCTGATGATGTGCATCCTCGGCGTGTCGATGTTTCCGCAGGTTGCGATCCTGTCGGGGCTGTTCGAGCTGATCCGCGCGCTTGGCCTGTACGACCGCCTCGGCGCGCTCGTGCTCTCGGACCTGATCTTCACGCTGCCGTTCACGATCTGGATCCTCGTCACGTTCATGCGCGAACTGCCGCGCGAGCTGGAGGAGGCGGCGCTGGTCGACGGGGTCGGCGTGTTCACGCTGATCTTCCGGATCTTCATGCCGCTGCTGCGGCCCGCGCTTGCCGCGACGTCGCTGCTCGCGTTCGTGTCGGCCTGGAACGAGTTCCTGTTCGCACTGACCTTCACGATCTCGTCCGAGCAGCGGACGGTCCCGGTCGCGATCACGATGATTTCCGGCGCGAGCAGCTTCGAGCTGCCATGGGGAACGATCATGGCCGCATCGGTGATCGTCACGGTGCCGCTCGTACTGCTGGTGATGGTCTGTCAGCGTCAGATCGTGTCCGGGCTGACGGCCGGCGCGGTCAAGGGTTGAGCGGGCATAGGCCCGCCGTCGTCAAACAGGAGTGAAAGCATGAGCCAGATCAAGTTGAGCGGTCTTCACAAGCAGTTCGGTGCAACCCCGATCCTCCATGACGTGAACCTGACGGTCGAGCCCGGCGAGTTCTGCGTGTTCATCGGTCCGTCGGGCTGCGGCAAGTCGACGTTGCTGCGGATCATTGCCGGACTCGACGAACAGAGCGCCGGTGACGTATGGATCGACGGGCGCTGCGTCAATGCGCTGGCGCCCGCGCGCCGGGACATCGCGATGGTGTTCCAGAGCTACGCGCTGTATCCGCACATGTCGGTCTACGAAAACATGGCGTTCGGCCTGCGGCACCTGGGTTTGCCGAAAGACGAGGTTGACCGGCGCGTGCGGCTTGCATCCGAATCGCTGCGGCTCGACGAACTGCTCGCGCGCAAGCCCGGTGCGCTGTCCGGCGGCCAGCGCCAGCGCGTCGCGATCGGCCGCGCGATCGTGCGCAAGCCGAAGGTGTTCCTGTTCGACGAACCGTTGTCGAACCTCGATGCCGCGCTTCGCGTGAAGACGCGCGTCGAGATCGCGAAGCTGCATCGCAGCCTGGACAGCACCAGCATGATCTACGTGACGCACGACCAGGTCGAGGCGATGACGCTCGCGGACAAGATCGTCCTGCTGCGTCCGCTCGAAGGGCGGGCCGGCGTCGCGAGCGTCGCGCAGGTCGGCACGCCGCTCGACCTCTATCACCGCCCGGCGAGCCAATTCGTGGCCGGTTTCATCGGCTCGCCGGCGATGAACTTCCTGCCGGCGACCGTCGTGTCGACGGGCGCCCGCGACGTGCGCACGCTGACCGGCGGCCACGCGCTCGTCTCGAGCGTATCGGGCGACGGCCTTGCGTGGGGCGGCGACGTGACGCTGGGCATTCGCCCCGAGCATGTGCGGGTCGGGTCCGGTGACGTGACGGGAGAAGTCGCGCACGTCGAGCAGATGGGCGAACACACCTATCTCTACCTCGATACGCCCCTTGCCACGCAGCCGATCGTCGCGAAGACCGACGCCGCCGGCGCGCGGATCGGCGAGCGTATCCGCGTCGACCTGCCGGCCGGCGCGCTGCACCTGTTTCACCCGGACGGTCGCGCGGCCGTGCGCATGCTGAGCGACGCCGCTGCCGCGGCGCGCGCGACGGCCTGAGCACCACGCTCTAAATCCGGTCACGGTTTTCAGGCGGCCACGGCGCGCGGCCGCTGTCGAATTGGCGCCAACTTATACAAAAAGGATAGTTATGCAAACTAAAAAACTTTCGGTGATCGTCTGGAACGAATTTGAGCACGAACGCGAAAATGCCGGCGTGCGCGCGATCTATCCGGACGGCCTGCACCAGGTAATCGCCAGTGCGCTGGCGGAAACGCCCGCGCTCGGGCATGGCGCGCTGCCGCTGGAGATCGGCGTCGCGACGCTCGACCAGCCGGAGCACGGGCTCGACGAGGCGCGTCTCGACGCGTGCGACGTGCTGATCTGGTGGGGGCACAAGGCGCATGCGAAGGTGTCCGACGAAATCGTCGAGCGTGTGCAGCGCCGCGTGCTCGAGGGGATGGGCCTGATCGTGCTGCATTCAGGGCATTTCTCGAAGATCTTCCGCCGCCTGCTCGGCACGAACTGTTCGCTCAAGTGGCGCGAGGCCGCGGAGAAGGAGCGGTTGTGGGTCGTCGAACCGTCGCATCCGATCGCGGCCGGGCTCGGCGAGTATTTCGAGCTGCCGCACGAGGAGATGTACGGCGAGCGCTTCGATATTCCGCAGCCGGATTCAACGGTATTCATCTCGTGGTTCGAGGGCGGCGAGGTGTTTCGCTCCGGCTGTTGCTGGGAGCGCGGCCACGGCCGGATCTTCTACTTCCGTCCGGGCCATGAAGCCTATCCGACCTATCACGATCGCAATGTGCAACGCGTGATCGCGAATGCCGTGCAGTGGGCCGCACCGCGCGTGAATCTCGCGGATCGTTGCCCGATGTCACCGCCGCTCGAGGTACTCAGCGAGAAGAGCGGGCAGTTTGCGCACGTCGGCATCCAGCAGACCTCGGGAGATCTCGCATGAACGACGACTACAAGGTGGAACTGCCTGAAGCCGCGGTGGTGGCGCGCGGCCGGCGCCTGCGCGTGGGTGTGATCGGGATCGGCATCGGCCGCAAGCATATCGAGGGCTGGCGTGAGCACCCGGACGTCGACGTGGTCGCGATCGCGGATCCCGACGCGAAGCGCATCGAGAAGATCGGCGACGCGTTCGGGATCGAGGCGCGCTACGCGTCGGCGGACGCGATGTTCGCCGCGGAGCGGCTAGACGTGGTCAGCGTCTGCACGCCGAACAAGTTTCATCGCGAGCTGACGCTCGCGGCTTTCGATGCCGGCTGCCATGTGCTGTGCGAGAAGCCGATGGCGCTGAACGCGGACGAGGGGCGCGAGATGCTGATCGCCGCGCAGCGTGCCGGCAAGCGGCTGATGATCAACTTCTCCTACCGTTTCAGCGCGCAGTCGCGCGCGTTGAAGGCGCAAGTCGACGGTGGCGTGTTCGGCGATTTCTACTTCGGTCGCACCGTCTGGCACCGCCGGCGCGGGATGCCGGGCTTCGGCGGCTGGTTCGGCACGAAGGCGCTGGCGGGGGGCGGGCCGCTCATCGATCTCGGCGTGCATCGCCTCGATCTCGCGCTGTGGCTGATGGGCTATCCGAAGCCCGTCTGGGTGATGGGCAGCACCTACGATCCGATTGCACGCGCGCTTGCGGCGCGTGCCGGCAAGGCCTTCGACGTCGAGGATCTGGCCGCGGCGATGATCCGTTTCGACAACGGCGCGACGCTCGCGCTCGAGGCGTCGTGGGCCACCCATATCCAGGAGGCGGAGCTGATGGAGACGCGCCTGCTCGGCACGCGCGCCGGGCTGCTGCAGAAGAACCTGAACGAAGGCTACACGTTCGATGCGCACATCTTCATCGAGCAGCACGGCGCACAGTTCGACATGCATCTGAATCCGCCCGCCGACGGCGCGCGTTCCGCGATGTACGACTACGCGGAGGCGATTCTGTGTGACGTGCCGCATCCCGCGCCGGGCGAGGAAGGGTTGATCGTGATGGAGATTCTCGACGCGATCTATGCGAGCGCGGCAGCGGGCGAACCGATCCGCATCCATGCACCGCAACCGGCGAGCGGCAATGCGTCGCCGGTGCTCGACCTCGATGTAGCCGGCTGACGGGCGGCATGCCGACGCGGCGTGTCAGTCGCGCCGGCATGAGGTAAACGGGACGGACGACCCGGCATCAATACACATTCGACGACGCCGCGCATCGTACGCGGCGCGCATCCAACGTTTGGAGACACCTTCATGTTCGACGAAGCAAGCCGCGCGGCCCGCCGCCGCGTGCATAGGCCTTTCCGACTCGCGCGGCTCGCCGCCGCCTGCTCGCTGACCGCCGCATCGATGACGTTGCACGCCGCCCCGGATCCCGTCGCAACCGTGGCCGCCGATGCCGGTGCGGACGCGCTCGCGCTGTCGACCGGCGTCGTGCCGGCCGACACCAGCCCGGCCAACGTGGTCACGCCGACGCCGTCGTCGGTGTGGAATCAGCTGACACCCTGGACGCAGTTCCACGGCTATATGCGGGCCGGTGTCGGGACGAGCGACAGCCATTCGCAGGCCTGCTTCCAGTTGCCCGGCGCACCGAGCAAATATCGGCTCGGCAACGAATGCCAGGTCTACGGCGAACTGGAGATCGACCAGACGCTCTACAAGTTCTCGAACGGCATGCAGCTTTCCGCGGTAGGCATGGTGAGCCTCGTGAACGATCTTGATCGTCTGCCGACCTTCAACGGCAACCACGGCCAGATCCGCCTGCCGCAGTCGTATGTGCAGCTCACCGACATTCCCGGGCTCGACGGCACGCGAATCTGGTTTGGCCGCATCTACTACCGGCGTAACGACGTCCACACCAACGATTTCTTTTACTGGAACCCGAGCGGCCTCGGCGCCGGCATCGAGAACGTGCCGATCGGCGGCGGCCTGAAACTCAGCTATGCGCTGTTCCGCGAAGACTACATCGATCAGCCCAACTACGCGACGCGCCACGACCTGCAACTGTCGGGCGTGCACCCGAACCCCGGCGGCGAACTGCAGTTCGGGCTGTCCTACATCCCGGCCCGCGCACCGGTGCTGAATGCGGGCGGCATGCTGCAGGACGCGCACAGCGGCTGGTCGTTCACGATCCAGCACGTGCAGACCAACCTGCTCGGCGGCAAGAACAAGCTCGCGTTCCAGTACGGCGTCGGCCCGGGCACGGGCCTCGGCTATATGGGAACGCTGACCAACGACAACCGCTACAAGAGCTTGCGCGTGCTCGACGCGTTCGACTGGCAGGTGACGCGCGACTTCGGCGGACAGGTGGTCGGCATCTACCAGCGCGACATCGCGCCGTCGGGCGGGTCGCAGACCTGGGTATCGATGGGTGTGCGGCCGGTGTATGCGTTCACGCAGCACATCAAGCTGCAGGGCGACCTCGGGCACGATCGCGTGACGCCGTCCGGCGGCCCGACGCGCACGCTGCTGAAGGCGAGCGTCGCGCTGACGCTCGCAATGGACCGCTCGTTCTGGTCGCGGCCCGAATTCCGCGTGTTCTACACGTATGCGCGCTGGAACCAGGCCGCGCAGGATGCGGCGGCGCCCGGGGATCCGCTGTCGACGACGGGTATCTTTGGCACGTCGCGTACGGGTTCGACGGTCGGCGCGCAGGTCGAATGGTGGTGGTGAGCGCGATGACGGAACGTTGTACGACGATATCGATGGGTGCCGATGCCGCGCCGTTCTCGCGCATCGTGTTCGGGATGTCGCGGATCGGCGACTGGGCGTTGTCGGTTCGCGTGCGTCGCGCGCTGATCGAGGCAGCGCTGGAACTCGGCGTGACGAGTTTCGACCATGCGGACATCTACGGCGACTATACGGCCGAGGGCCTGTTCGGCGACGTGCTGGCCGATGCACCACACCTGCGCGAACGGATGCAGATCATCACGAAGTGCGGGATCCGGCTCGTATCCGAGCGCCGGCCCGCGCACGGGATCAAGCACTACGACACGCGGGCCGCGCATGTCGTCGCATCGGTCGAGCAGTCGCTGCGTGCGCTGCGTACCGACCGGCTCGACGTGCTGCTGCTGCATCGTCCCGATCCACTGATGGATGCCGACGAAGTCGCGACGACCTTTGCCGCGCTCCGGCGTGACGGAAAGGTGAGGGAATTCGGGATATCGAACTTTACGGCGGCGCAGGCAGCGTTGCTGCAAGACCGGATGGCTGCGCACGGGATGTCGCTCGCGACGAACCAGGTCGAATGTTCGCTGCTGCATCTCGCGCCGCTCGACGACGGCACGTTCGATCAGGCGCAGCGCTGGCGCTGTCCGCCGATGCTGTGGTCGCCGCTCGCGGGCGGACGCCTGTTGACCGATGCGTCGCCCGTCGCGACGCGCGTGCGCGCGACCGCGGCGTGGATCGGCGACGCGCTTGGCGTGTCGGCGACGACGGTCCTGTTCGCGTGGCTGCTCGCGCTACCGTGCCGGCCGCTACCGGTCGTCGGGTCGGGCCGGATCGCGGCGCTGCGCGAAGCGGTGGACGCGACCCGCATCCCGCTCGGGCGCGAGCAGTGGTTCGAGCTGCTGAGCGCGGCGCGCGGTGTGGAGGTGCCGTGACCGTTGCGATCGACACATGATGACAACTCTGGAGAGACGATGAGCGAAGCGACCATGGATGGCCATCCGGTTGCGCCGTGCGGCGTGCGCACCGGCGAACCCCGCTTGCTGGCGGACATCGGCGGCACGCACGCGCGCTTCGCGCTGGAGACCGCGCTCGGCGGGATCGGCGACGTGCGCGTCTATCGATGCCGCGCCCATGCCGGTGTGGACGACGCGGTGCGCGCGTTCCTGCGCGATGCTGGCGACGTGCGGGTGCGCGACGCCGCGATCGCGATCGCCAATCCCGTGGACGGCGACATGGTCAGCATGACCAATCATGACTGGCGCTTCTCGATCGACGCGACGCGCCGTGCGCTCGGATTCGACACGCTGCGCGTCTTCAACGACTTCGCGGCGTTGGCGATGGCCGTGCCGCATCTGTCCGCGGAACAACGGCGGCAGGTCGGCGGCGGGCACGCGGCGCCCGCGGGTACGATCGGCGTGCTCGGCGCCGGAACAGGGCTGGGCGTCTCGGCACTCGTGCGCGCGGGCGACGCATGGGTGCCGTTGTCCGGCGAGGGCGGGCATGTGTCGTTTGCGCCTGCCGACGCACGCGAGGCCGACGTGCTGCACTACGCGCGGACGCGCTGGCCGCACGTATCGTTCGAGCGGCTGGTCGCGGGGCCCGGCATCGCGGTGATTCACGCGGCGCTCGCGGCGCGCGACGGCTACGACGCATCCGGGGCCGATACGGCCGCCATCATCGATCGTGCGCTCGACGGAGACGCACGCAGCGCGGCGACCCTCGAGTGCTTCTGCGGCATGCTCGGCACGTTCGCGGGCAATCTGGCTCTGACCCTCGGCGCGACCGGCGGCATTCATATCGGTGGAGGCGTCGTACCGCGCCTCGGCGCATGGTTCGATGCGTCGCCGTTTCGTGACCGTTTCGAGGCGAAGGGGCGCTTTGCAGGTTATCTCGCGAAGATTCCGACCTTCGTGATCACCGCACCGCATCCGGCCTTCGTCGGCGTGTCGCGCCTGCTCGCCCGCGCGTTGGGCGAGGCCGGCTGACGCGTTGCACGGGCCGCCGAGTCCTTGTGCAAAGGTTGCCTCCCGACGAGCATCGATCGGTTGGAAGCTCGCGTTGCCACGCATGCTCGTCCTGTTGCATGTCGATCGACCGTGCCGCCGCCGCGGGCAACACGTGCGTGCCGCGGCCGCACGGTCATCTCCCGTCCGTGTGGTTGTCACTCGACTGTCTGAAACGTGTCGGCGTGCTGAAAGCAATCCGGCCGTGTGCGACGCCGGCTTATGGAATACGCCGACTGGAAGTTGTCCCGGAACTCATTTACTTTTAAGACAGTGTCGCCTATACGTCGGGCGTTCCGGAGGAGTCGTGACCGCATTCCAGAAGGTGTGGCAGTTGCTCGTCGGAAAGCCGCTCGACCCGCTCGATCCGCGCACGCGGCATGCGATCGCCGTGACGCCGCTGCTGGCCTGGGTCGGGCTCGGCGCCGACGGGTTATCGTCGTCGTGCTACGGCCCGGAGGAGGCGTTTCTCGCGCTCGGCCAGCACCATGCGCTCGCGCTGTTCCTCGCACTTGCGACCGCCGCAACCGTGTTCATCATCGCGCTCGGCTACAACCAGGTGATCGAGCTGTTCCCGACGGGCGGCGGCGGCTACCGCGTCGCGACTTCGCTGCTCGGTTCGAAGCCGGGGCTCGTGTCGGGCGCTGCGCTGCTGGTCGACTACGTGCTGACTGTCGCGACGTCGCTCGCAAGCGGCGTCGACGCGTTCTTCAGCCTGTTGCCGGTGAGCGCGCAGGCATTCAAGCTCACGACCGAGATCGTGCTGATCCTGATGATGACGGGGCTCAATTTCCGCGGGATGCGCGAATCGATCATGGTGCTGCTGCCGATCTTCATCGGCTTCGTGATCCTGCACTTCGCGCTGATCGTGTACGGCGTCGCCGTGCACGGCAGCAACCTCGCGATGATCGTGCCCGATGCCGTGCACGAAGCGCACGGGATGTCGCAGTCGCTCGGCGTATTCGTGATGCTCGCGCTGCTGATGCGTGCGTTCTCGCTCGGCGGCGGCACCTATACGGGCCTCGAGGCCGTGTCGAACAACGTGAACATGCTGGCGGACCCGCGCGTGCCGAACGGCAAGGTGACGATGTGGTACATGTCGACATCGCTCGCGTTCACGGCCGGCGGCATCATCCTGCTGTACATGCTGTGGCATGCGAAGCCCGTCGACGGCGAGACGCTCAACGCGGTCGTGTTCGGCAGCGTGATCGACCATCTCGGGCTCGGTTCGGCGTTCGCGCGCCACGCATTGCTCGCGGCCGTGCTCGCGTTCGAGGCCGGGCTGCTGCTGGTCGGCGCGCAGACGGGCTTTCTCGACGGCCCCGCCGTGCTGTCGAACATGGCGTCGGATTCGTGGGTGCCGCGCCATTTCCGCGACCTGTCGGGGCGCCTCGTGCGGCAGAACGGCATCATCGTGGTCGGGCTGTCGAGCCTGCTGATCCTCTTGTGGACGCACGGCAGCGTCGACGTGCTCGTCGTGCTGTACAGCATCAACGTGTTCCTCACGTTCAGCATGTCGCTGCTCGGGCTGTGCACGTACTGGTGGCGCCATCGTCGCGAACAGGGCTGGTTCAAGCACTTCTTCCTGTCAGCACTCGGGCTGAGCGTGACGGCGACCGTGCTCGTCATCACGCTGATCGAGAAGTTCACGGCGGGCGGCTGGCTCACGGTGCTCGTGACGAGCGCGGTGATCGCGCTGTGCTTCATGATCAACCGCCACTACGCCTATACGCGCCTGCAGCTCGCCAAGGAGGACGAACTGTTCTCGGGAAAGCCGCCCGAGATCGACGAGGCCACCGCGCCGGGCAAGCCCGACCCGTTGCAGCCGACGGCCGTGCTGCTGGTCGGCAAGCATCGCGGCGCGAGCATGCACGCGCTGCTGTGGGTCAACCGGCTGTTTCCCGGGCACTTCCGCAACGTGATCTTCCTCGCGGTCGGCGAAGTCGACGCGAAGGCGTACGACGGCCACGAACATCTCGAGCGGCTGCGCCATACGATCACCGAATCGCTCGACTACTATGTCGCGCACTGCCGCCGCCACGGCATCGCGGCCGACTACCGGATCGCGTTCGGCACGAATCCCGTCGTCGAATTCATGAACCTCGCGTCGTCGACGCTCGACGAGTATCCGAACTCGGTATGCTTCGCGAGCAAGCTGATCTTCCGTCGCGTGAATTTCCTCACGGCCTGGCTGCACAACCAGACGCCCGTCGAGCTGCAGGCGCGCCTGCACGTCGAGGGCAAGCAGATGGTGTTGTTGCCGATGAATGTCGGGTAGCGGTGCGCGTCGCCCGAGACCGCGGGTGACGGCGTCGCCGTACACTTACAGACCATTCAGGGTCTGTACGCTTGAATACATCACAATGTGATATAAAATCAAAGCAGGCCCTGTTGGCATCCGGCCTTTACGCCACAAACGAACCCGGCCGCGCGACGCGCGCATCGTGCCGGGCGAACGTCCGGTTCAGAAGAACGGGCGGCGCTTACGCGCAGCGGGATGGCCACCGGGCCTCGCCGCGACCGGCGGCACGATGCGCCGTACGGTTCGCGGCGACGACAAGGGGAAATGACGATGCTGATCACGTTTCGATCCTCCGCCGCACCCGATATCGTGATGCTGCGCGACCTGGCGCAGTATCTGCTGGGGCTGGTCGGCAAGGGGCTCGACGTCCGCGGCGTGATTTCCACCGACGAGTTGCCAGGTGCGATCGCGCGGCTCGAACAGGCCATCAGGGACGATGCGGCGCGCGAACGCGCACACGAGCATTCGACGCAGGCGCTGCGCGACGATGTGTCGCCGCATGCGGGCGGGCTCGCGCAGCGCGCGTGGCCGCTGCTGGACATGATGCGTGCGGCTCACGAACAGGGGCGGCACGTGATGTGGGGCGTGTAGGCGCGCATCGCGCGTCGCGCCCGCGGTACCGGACCTCCGCTGGAAGGCCGGCGGCATGCGCGTCGTTCGATGCGCGGCCGCCGGCCGATTTTTATGCGCGGTGCGATTCCGCGCTGACGCGATTACGGATGACGATGCGGATGCGAGCGTGACGAGCGTCGCGCGGGCCGGTGCAGCAGCTTGTCGCGCGTGCGGTCGCGGCCGCGCCCGGCCGTGAAGAACAGCACCGCGAACACGAGGAGCGCGAGCAGCAAGAGCGTCTGGACGATACCGTGTTCCATGTCGCCTCCAGCATGACGAGGGACGAAGGGCGCCGCGGCCGGCCGTCAGCCGGCGGGCATGAACGTGTCGGCAAGCATCGTGTCGATGAAGCGCTTGGCCAGCGCGATCGAGATCCTGAGCGCGTCCGCGTCGTTGCGGAACACGTGATGTTTCGGGTCGAGCAGATGCGCTTCGTGGCATCCGCGCGCGTCGCGCCACACCACGACGGCGAGCGGCTCGTACAGCGCGCCGAGTTCGAGCCCTTCGCCGGCCACCGGGTCGACGAGCGCGACCGCGCGAATGCCGCACTGTCGATAGGTCAGGCAGAGCGGCGAAGCCATGACGGCCTCCGTGTCAGGCGCCGGTCGTTCCGACCCCGCACGGCGCGTGGTCGGAGGAATGAGCGCCGGGGCGTGTTCACGTCAGCATCGGCATCGCTTCGATCAGCACGATGCCCAGCAACGCGCCGAGCGCGGCGCCGACCAGCTTCGGATGCCACCGTTCGAGATGCAGCGCTGTCAGCAGCGCGCCGAACAGGATCACGCCCAGCAGCGCGAACGCGATCACGAGGTAGCCCATTTCGAAGTCGCTATTGATCAGCATGATGTCTCCTTCCTCATGTCGGTGTGTCGCGTTCGGCGAAGTGGTGTTTCGCCGACGTCACACGCATGGATGATCTGCCTGAATTATATATCACAACATGATACAAATGGCGCGCTAGCCCGGAGCAGGATGTACATGGTCGGCAATGGCGGCGTGGCGACGCTGGAGCGGCACGCCTGGCCGGCGCGCAGCCTCGCCGCTGCGCGGCTTGACGCTCGCCGGCACGTCACCCACACTGGTTCGCACGACGGGCACGCGGCCCATGACTTGTCACGTGCCCGTCATGCGGATCGAACCATCCGCGCCGGCGCGCAGCCCTGACGCCCGGCAATGAACGCGCGGAGCGCTTCGACGTGGTGCTTTTTCCTTCCGGATGGACCGGCCGCCTGCTCGCCTGCGCCGTCGCGCTCGGCGCCGGCGCGGCCATGGCCGAGGTGCGCGACCCAGGTGCCGCACGCGACACGGGCGGCGACGCGCCCGTCACGGTCGTCAGCGATGTCCACGAATTCGTGATCCAGCACGACGGCGCGCTCGACGAGCACGACGATTCGACGCTGCGCGCGAACGATGCAAACGGTATCGATGCCATCGCGCAGCGCTACGTGTGGTTCGACAAGAATCTCGAGAAGGTGGACCTGCTCGCGGCCGAGACGATCGATCGCGACGGGGTCGCGCATCCGGTCGGCACGGACGGCATCCGTGACGTGCAGGAACCGCGCTCGGCCGGCGCGCCGACGTTCCAGGACGGGCTGCTGCGCACCGTCGTGTTTCCCGGCGTCGAAGCCGGGTCGAGCACGCGCGTGGCGTTCCGCAAGACCCGCACGAAGCCGGTCAACCGCGGCTACTTCGGCTATACCGTGGAGCCGTCGCGCGAGCCGGTCGACAGCCAGCGGCTGATCTTCGACGTGCCGGCCGACATGCCGCTGTACGCGGATGCGCGCGGCTACGTCGCGCTGCCGCCGGTCACCGCGAACGGCCGCACGCGCTACGAATTCGACTACCGGCACGGCCCGTACGACCGCATCGAGAACGGCGCGGTCGGCTACGCGACCTACGGCGACCGGCTCGTCGTGTCGACGCTGCCCGACTATGCGGCGTTCGCTGCGCGCTATCGCAACGCGGCCGTCGATCCGGGCGCGGCCGATCCGGCCGTCGCGCAACTGGCGCGCACGCTCACCGCGGGCGTGGCCGATCCGCGAGACAAGGCGCGCATCCTGTACGACTGGGTGCAGGCGAACATCCGCTACGTCGGGTTGTTCCTCGGCGAAACGGCTGCCGCGCCGCATCGCGTGACGGACATCCTGCGCAACCGCTACGGCGACTGCAAGGATCATGTCGCGCTGTTCGGCGCGCTGCTCGCGGCGGTCGGCATTCGCAGCGAACCGGTGCTGCTCAACCTCGGGTCCGTCTACACGCTGCCGTCGGTGCCCGGCTACGGCGGCGGTGCGATCAATCATGCGATCACGTGGCTGCCCGATCTCGCGCTTTTTGCGGATACGACGACGGCCGGCATCGCATTCGGCTATTTGCCGCCGATCGTGATGGACCGTCCTGCACTGCTCGTCGACACGGGCGTGCTGTCGCGCACACCGGCCACGCAGCCGCGCGGCCGCATCGCGCGGGTCGAGATCGATGCGGCCGGGCCGGGTGCCACGCGTTTTCAGGCATACATCGAGGACGACGGCTGGACGGCCGAACTCGAGCGCAACCTGTTTCGCCGCGCGACACCCGACGGCATCGCGCAGCTCGCGAACAACCGATTGCGGCAGAGCGGCTTGCGCGGCCGCGCGCAACTGTCGACCAGCGACCGGCGTGTAACCGACGGGCCGTTCGACGTGACGATGGCGGGCACGCTCGATCATTTCGTGTGGCCTGACGGCACGACTGCGTTGCCCGCGCTGTCGAGCCTGACGGGCGGCATCGCGACACAGGTCGAGAACTGGCTCGCCGAGCCCGTGCGCACGCAGCCATGGGGCTGCATCGGCGGTACGTTCGACGAGACCGGCCAGATCGCGCTGCCGGCGGACGTCGCGGTGACCGACCTGCCGGCCGATACGGCCGTGCACGACCGCTTCGTCGACTTCACGTCGCATTACGTATTCGATGCGGCCGCGCGCGCCGTGCAGGTCACACGGCGGATGACGGCGAATTTCGGCCGTCAGGTGTGTACGCCGGACGAATTCACGGCGCTGCGCGCGTCGCTCGAACGCATCGAACGCGACACGCAGGCGCAGATCGTCGTGCGTGCGAAAGGGCGTTGAACGGGCAGGGGAAGTGAGCGCGTCGATGTCATCGGTCGACGCGCAGGAGGAACATCATGACGGAACGGGACTACGAGATCGCCGATCTCTCGAAGGATTTGCTGGGCCGGATCGTGCAGGGCACCGTGGCGAGCGGGGCAGTCGTGGATGCCGAGCAGTGTGCGGCGCTTGCGGTGCAGTGCGCGACGGCGCTGGTCGACCGGCTGGCAGCGCGCAGCGACTGAGCGCTGCGGTCACACGTGGCGGCGATTTGCGCGACGCGTGGCGGCAGACGCGAGCATCACGCGTCACGCATTACGCTTCGATGGGCACGTAGCACGTAGCGACTGAGCGCTGCCGTCCCGCGTGATGACGATGACTTGCGCGACGCCAGGCAACCGCCGTGAGCATCACGTGTCACGCATTACGCCTCGACACGCACCTCGCCGTCCGCGCGCACGGCGCCCGGCGGCTTGCCCACCACGCGCTTGAACGCGCGGCTGAACGCGGCGAGCGAGCCGTAGCCGAGCCGGTACGCGACGGCCTCGATCGTCTCGTGGTCGCGCGTGATCCATTGCGCGGCGAGCCGCATCCGCAGCTCGGTCAGGTAGCGCACCGGCGTCATCCCGGTGGCCGCGAGAAAGCGTTCGGCGAACACCGAGCGCGACACGCCTGCTTCGGTCGCGAGTTCCGCCACGCTCCAGTTGCGGCCCGGATCGCGATGCAGCGCGACGATCGCGCGGCCGAGCTTCGGCTCGCGCAGCGCCTGCACCCAGCCTGTCGCATCACCGCATCCGCACTCGACCCAGCCGCGCACGATGAACGCCGCGACCACATCCGCGAGCCGCGCGAGGATGCCCGCGAAGCCCGCACGGGCCGAGCACGCTTCGCGCTCCATCGCATCGAGCATCGGGCGAATTTCCGGGTAGCGCGCGAGCAGCGTGCCGACGTGCATGAACTCGGGCATCGTGCCGACGAGCGGCTGCATGCCGCCGAGATCGAGCTCCATGCACGCGCTGAAGATCAGCGCATCGCCGGCGCCCGGCTCGGTCGCCGCGCAACTGGCGGGCGACACGCCGGCCGACGCCACCGACGCCACCGTATCGCAGATCTTCGCGACCTCGAAGCCGTTGATCTCGCGACACGGTGCATCGGGGTCCGACACCAGCGCGTGCACGCCGCCGTGCGGCAGCAGGATCGCGTCGCCGGCCTCGAGCCGCATCGTGTCGCCCGACGCGTCGCGCAGCAGCACGGGCCCGCGCCCGACGAAATGGAACTGCGCGCGGCCCGTCTCATGGCCGAAGTTCAGCCCGAATGGCCTTGCGACCTGGATGCGGCGGTACTGGACGCCGCTCAGGCGCATCCCCAGCAGCAGCTCGCTGACGAGGTCGTGCACGTCGGGGATGGGTGGAAGCAGGGGCTCGGACATGTCGAGATTCGGACGTTCGATCAACAAGAACGGATTGTATGTCATAGACCGTCCTGACGTGGTTCCTTACGATACGCCCTCATCAGTACTTTCCCTAACCGACACGGAACCACGCATGAATCCCGGAATCTCCACGGCCGCCTCGACGGCGGCCCCCCGCGAACCGGCCTGGGGCGCGGTATTCGCGATGACGCTCGGCGTGTTCGGGCTCGTCACGGCCGAATTCCTGCCCGCCAGCCTGCTGACGCCGATGGCCGAGAGTCTCGGCGTGACCGAAGGCGTGGCCGGACAGGCCGTCACGGCCACTGCGACGGTCGCGCTGGTCACGAGCCTGCTGATCTCGGCGCTGACGCGCACGATCGACCGGCGGCGCGTGCTGCTCGTGTTCTCGGTGCTGCTCGTCGCGTCGAACCTGGCGGTCGCGTTCGCGCCCAACCTGACGCTGCTGCTGATCGGCCGCGTCGTGCTCGGTATCGCGCTCGGCGGCTTCTGGACGATGGCGACGGCCACCGCGATGCGGCTCGTGCCGACGTCGATGGTGCCGCGCGCGTTGTCGATCATTTTCAGCGGGGTAGCGGTCGCGACGATCGCGTCCGCGCCGATGGGCAGCTACTTCGGCCACCTGATCGGCTGGCGCAACGTGTTCCTGATCGCGGCCGCGCTCGGCGGCCTCTCGTTCGTGTCGCAGGTCGTCACGCTGCCGTCGATGCCGCCGAGCGGCACGACGCGGCTGCGCACGCTGATCGACGTGCTGCGCCGGCCGACCGTCGGCCTCGGCATGTTCGCGACGATCCTCGTGTTCACCGGGCATTTCGCATTCTTCACGTACCTGCGGCCGTTCCTCGAGCAGGTCGCGGGCGTCGGTGTGAACGGGCTGTCGGCGATCCTGCTCGGCTACGGCATCGCGAACTTCGTCGGTACGTCGCTCGCCGGCCGCGTGCTCGAACACCGGTTGCGGCCGATGCTGATCGGGATGCCCGCGCTGATGGTCGTGCTCGGCGTCGCGCTCGTCGCGCTCGGCCGCGCGCCGATGATCGACGCGGTGCTCGTCGCGTTGTGGGGGATGGCGTTCGGCGGCGTGCCGGTCGCGTGGTCGACGTGGGTCACGCGTACCGTGCCCGATGAGGCCGAGAGCGCGGGCGGGCTGATCGTCGCGGCGATCCAGCTGGCGATCGCGACGGGCGCGGCAGCCGGCGGCGTCGTATTCGACGCGAACGGTGCGGCCGGCGTGTTCGTTGCCGCAGCCGTCGTGCTGGCCGTCGCGGTGGCGACGATCGTGACCGGTGTGCCGAAGCGGGTCGGCGTGGTGCCCGCGCTGGCGGAATGACCGGCACCGGCGGGCCGCCCGGCCCGCCGCTCAGCGCACCGGTGTGTGCGTGTCGAGCA
The DNA here is from genome assembly GCF_017104605.1 of Burkholderia sp. Ac-20384. Classification (NCBI taxonomy): domain Bacteria; kingdom Pseudomonadati; phylum Pseudomonadota; class Betaproteobacteria; order Burkholderiales; family Burkholderiaceae; genus Burkholderia; species Burkholderia sp. Ac-20384. The sequence continues at coordinate 19,106 of NZ_JAAGPE010000162.1, forward strand.
GTTGCCGGTGGCGCGTTTCGGTCGCGTCATCGGCGGGGAACATGCACTCCATGCGCAACTCCTGGGCGGCGGCGCTTTGCGGCGTCCCCACTGTCGTGACCAGCGAGAAGTAACGCAGCACGACGCCTTCGTGCACGAAGCCGATCGGGATGACCGGCAGCGACGGTGCGGCGGCCGGTGCCGGCGGCGTTTTCCAGTCGCGCGGCGCATCGGGGCTGGCGAGCAGGTCGTCGAGCAACTGCCGTGTGTCGTCATCGATCACGCGCCCGACCGATTCGCGATGCACGCGCTGCAACAGGCTGCGCGACACCGTCTCCCAGTCGGCCAGGAACGGCCGCATGCCGTGCGGATCGAACATCAGGCGCAGCAGGTTGCGCGGGCCGTCGCGCGCGGCCATGTCGATGAAGCAGCCAAAGAAGCGCGGCGCCGCGTCATTGGTCATCAGCACGTTCCAGTGGCGGTCCATCACGATTGCCGGAAACGGATCGTGCTGGCGCACGACTCGTTCGAGCGCGCCGATCACCCCCTGCATCTCCTGCGCATCCCACGGCGCTTCCGAATACACGGGCGCGTAGCCGGCCGCGAGCAGCAGTGCGTTGCGCTCGCGAAGCGGCACGTCCAGCGTTTGCGCGAGCGTCAGCAGCGTGTCGCGGCCCGGCACGCTGCGTCCGCTTTCGATGAAACTGATCTGGCGCTGCGAGATGCCCGCGTCGAGCGACAGGTCGAGCTGGCTCACGCCGCGCACGTCGCGCCAGTAGCGCAGCAACTGGCCCAGTTCGTGCGGCGGCGCGTGCGGTTCGCGGCGGCTGGCGTTCATCGTGCCTCCCAGGGCGTTCCGTGAGCGACGCGATCGACTATATCGGACTCACGCGGCGTCCGCATGCCATGCGAATGCGTCGAACGGCGCTTCGAGCGCGGGCTTCGTCACGCTGCCGACGTAGTTCGTGATCGTCGATGCGGCGACCACCGCGATCACTTCCAGCAACTGCTCGTCGCTGAAGCCGGCGTCGAGGAACGCTTGCCGGTCGGCATCGGCCATGCGACCGCGTGTGTCGATCAGCTTGCGTGCCGTGGCCGACAGCGCGGCCAGTTGCGCGTCGGCTGGCAGGGCGCCGTGGCGGATCGCGTCGACGTCGGCGTGGGTCACACCCTGTTTCAGCGCAAGCGCGGTATGGAACGCGACCGGCCATTCGCTCGCGTTCGTGACCGCGTTGGTGGGCAGGAGTGTCTGGATCTGCGGCTCGGTGAGGCTGCTCGCGTGCACGCGCTCGAACAGGCCGATGAAGCCGTTGATCAGCACCGGCGATGCGGCCATGGCCGCCGCGATGTTCGGGACGATGCCGAAGGTTTGCTGGAGCTGCTGGAGGACGGGCTTCGAGGCGGCCGGTGCCGAGTTGATGGTGTGAAGCGGGTAGGCGGACATGATGTCTCCGGGGTGGTGAGCGCCGCCGGAATGGCGGCGCGACACCCGAAGCGTAGGAGCGGCCGTGTCGTGCGCCAATTACATGCAATGTAATCAGTCGATGCGCGCGAGGCCGTCCGCTCTGCGAATCTGTCAGCCGCCTTGCCTGACCATCTCCGCCAGCGTCTTCATCGCCTGCAGGTACGGATACGGCCCGTGACTGATGCGGGCCACCCCGTATTCCGCGAATTCGGCGAGCGTCGGCGTTGCCGAGACGCGCATCACGTTCACCGGCAACGGCGACGCGGCCGTTAGCGCGCGAATGAGCGCCGGCGAGCGCAGCCCCGGCACGAACAGGCCATCGGCACCGGCCGCGGCATAGGCGCGCGCGCGGGCCAGCGTGGCGTCGAGCAGGCGCTCGTCGTGCGTGTCGGCCGGCGCCTTGAAGAACACGTCGGTGCGCGCGTTGATGAAGTAGTCGGCGCCCGCGCGATCCGCAGCCTGCCGTGCTGCCGCGAGACGGGCCGCCGCTGCGTCGACGTCACGCAATTCGCCGGTCGCCGGGAAGCTGTCTTCGAGGTTGCAGCCGATCGCGCCGGCCTTGATGCTGAGCGCAATCGTTTCGGCGACATCTTCCGGCCGCTCGCCGTACCCGCTTTCGAGATCGACGGTGACCGGCAGGTCGGTCGCGCGTGTGATCCGCTCGAGCACTTCCATCATCAGCGCGCGCGGCATCTGCTCACCGTCGACGAAACCGTTGGCCGCCGCGACCGACCAGCTGCCGGTTGCCAGCGCGACGGCGCCCGCGTCGGCCGCCGTGCGCGCGCTGCCGGCGTCCCACACGTTGAACAGCGCCAGCGGCTGGCCCGCGCGGTGAAGCGAACGGAAATACGCGCCCTTCTCATTGCTGCTCATGCTTGCGTCTCCTTGTGGAAAACCGGATCGGTTGTCGTGCCGAACGATACTGCCACCGTATCGAGCGCCGCGAGGAAATCGCGCGCGTCGAACAGCTCGCCGAGACTGCGCACGCCGCCCGACGCCACGGTATTGCCGACTATCAGCCGCACTGCTGCCTCGACGATGATCGGTGCGCTGACCGCATAGATGTCGCGCCCGGACGCCGTCGCGCGGTGCGTCGTACCGCCTTGCACGACGATCGCGTCCATCGCGAACTGCTGCGCCGAGCGACCCATCTCGTCGGTCGCCTCGGGCGGCGGCGTGGCCGTATCGCGCACGTCGCGCAGCGCGACGGTGGCGAGCCACGACGCGATCGTATCGATGCGCAGGTGACGCGACAGTGTCATCACTTCCGAAAATGGCAGCAACGTCACGTCGACGCGGCCGATCGGCGGCGGGAACGGCCACGCGCGTTCGAGCGCGGTCGACGGCACCGGCGTTGGCTTCCCGTCCTTCTGTACGAGGCGCACTGCGCGATTGCGTTCGCCCGTCACGCGCGTGCCGCGCGTCGGGTGCCAGCGGTCGAGCCCGGTCGCGACATCGACGCGCTCGATCGGCTGGTGCTTGTCCGCGACGGCCGTGACGAGCAGGTCGGCCAGGCCGCCGTAGAACGCCGCGGCCGGCACGAGGGTCACGCCCGCGGCGCGTGCCCGCGCGTCGCCGTGTTCGGCCAGCGCCAGCACCGACGGCTGCTCGGCGGTCAGGTCGAG
>NZ_JAAGPE010000163.1:0-22446 GCF_017104605.1 Burkholderia sp. Ac-20384
CAGCGCGTCCGGCGCGCGGCTGTCCATTGCCGCGCGCACGACGAGATCGGCCGGCAGGTGGCGCCGGATCAGCCGGTCGTGCGGCGGCGCGACCACGAAGCGCCCGCACAGCATGTCCAGCCGCTCACCGGTGCCCGCGTTCTCGCCGATCAAGACGTGCCCGCCGGGCCGCTTGACCGCCGGCACCGGCGGCAGCCCGCTGCCGTCGTGCAGCACGTGCGGGGAACCGTGCGGCAACAACACGAGATCGCCGCCGCCGAGTTCGCGCACCGTACCGTCGTCGGGATTCTCGAGGATCGCGCGGCCGCGCAGCACCGCGTGATACGGGATCTCGCACGCAGGCGATCGCTCATACGTAATCGCCCACGGCGCGCCGAACGCGCAGCGGATTTCGAGCTTCCCGGTGACCGTGACGAGCGCCATGAAGCGGCTCAGCCAGTCGGATTCGAGCGTCATGTTGAGTAGTGAAGGCACATCGGAAGTGCCGCGCGCATCGCATGAAATTCCGATTATCGCGCGGGATGCCGATGTCATCGCGCTCACTTCCTGTTCGGTGTCGCTGATGCGACGGCGTCGCGTCCGGCCGCCCGCAGCGTCGCCTGCGCGGGCAAGGGTTTTGCTATCATTCCGGCTCTCCGTCTTGCCGAATTGGCCACACCCGCTTGCAGAGTGCCGTCATCGCCCGCCGTCAATCGCACGCCGCCGCTCGCCGAGAAACATCGCCGCCCGCTCTGCTTGCGGGTGCGTGAACGGGACCCAACCAGCGCGGCATCGACGTGCTGACGGCCTGGCCGTCCCATGCCCCTTCCTTTCCGGAAACCCGATGCCACTCATCTCTTCCCCGCCCGTTCTCGACACACCGCGTCTCATCCTCGAAGGCCATCCGCTCGGCGACTTCGAGGCGCTCGCCACGATGTGGGCCGAGCCGAAGGTCGTCGAGCACATCTTCAACGGCGAGCCGTCCGCGCCGCGCGACTCGTGGATGCGCATGCTCGCGTATCGCGGGCTGTGGCCGCTGCTCGGCTATGGCTACTGGGCGATTCGCGAGAAGGCAACGGGCCGCTACGTCGGCGATCTCGGCTTCGCCGATTTCCACCGGCTCATCGAGCCGTCGATTCGCAACGTGCCGGAAGCCGGCTGGGCACTGGCGACGTGGGCGCACGGCAAGGGTTACGCGACCGAGGCGCTCTCGGCTGCGCTGGCGTGGCTCGACGGGCAACAACGATTCGAGCGCAGCGTGTGCCTGATCGCGCCGACCAACGTCGCGTCGATCCGCGTGGCGGAAAAGGCCGGTTATGGGGAGCCTGTGCAGATCCGGTTCAACGACACCGATTCATTGCTGTTTTCGCGCGCGAGCCGATAGGCTGTTGACGAGGTACCGGTTATCGCCGGCGGACCGCATCGACTTGCGGCGCCGGCGCGCCCTCCCTGCTCATTCCACCGCCGGCTCATAAAGGCTCGTAAAGAGCCGGTTGTCCATCGGCCAGCAGTTGCCGCACTCATCGAGCAGGATCCAGTCACCCGACTTTACCGAACGCCAGCCTTCCGGCGTGGCGACCGCCCGGCCGCCCTCACGGGCCTCCACCCGATCATGGTCGCCATCGGCGAACCACCGTGTTGCATCGACATAACTGACGCGTTTTCGAAATCGCATACCGCCACCGAAACGTTGAGAACGGGCAGGCACCTCCAAAGACGTGTCCGCGTATTGAGCATGGGTGTCGCGAGGGGCCGTGAAACTCACGAGAGCCACGCAGGGGACCGGGAAGCCAGCGCTTGCGCGCCGCGCGACAGCGACTGCACCGCCAGCCCGGTTTCGTGCAACGCCTTCCGGCCCTCGGTGACGAGGGCTTCCAGCGTTTCCCGTGCGGCGGTGGAGATCCGGATGTCGATCTCCCGCATTTTCCCGATGGCCGCTTGAACCTCGTCGGGTTGATCGGGCACAAGCGTCATCAGGAACATCGAACGTGCTTCGGCGGCCCGGACGGCCTCGCCCCAGTCGGCGCGGGCGACCGCGACTTCGATCGCATTCGTGAGCACCTCGATACGCTGGATGACTTGCAACGGCTCCATTTCGTATTCCTATGTGTCTGTCGCACCGCCGACAAGCTTTCCGCTCGAAGGCAACTGCGGTGTCAACGCCGATCCGCACGCATTCAAAGACGGCGGTCTCGAGAATTGTAGGGAGCCATTCACCGCAGATCGTGTAATATTTCGTAATGATCTGTCGAGTAATCTTTACCTGGCCTGAATCGCGCGGCGTAGCGGCATCCGCACAAGCTGCGTTCCGCAAACGTTTTCGCTCGAACAACACCGGGTCAGTGTTCGCCGCCGGCGACAAGCCAGATATCGCGCAGAAGGATTTCGCCCGCCCATCGGGTCGTTCGTCGACGTTTGCCGCACGACGGCAAGGATTTCCGTGCTCACAGGTTCAACGGGCGGTGCATATTTCGCCACATTCCACCGGAATGTTTCGCAGTATCATCCGCGTCGCCTTGGCTACCACGCATTCGGACTGGGCCTAACCGCTCGCCATTTTCCCGTTTTACCCCCTCGTTCAGCGATGCCCATCCGAATCCTGCTCGTCGAAGACGACGCCCAACTGTCCGCGCTGATCGCAGACTATCTGCGCATGCATCAGTACGAGGTGGACACGCTGCTTGACGGCACCGATGCCGTAGCCACGATCGTCGCGCGTCATCCCGACCTGGTGCTTCTCGACATCAACCTGCCGGGCAAGGACGGCTTCGAGATTTGCCGCGAGGCACGCATGCGGTACGACGGCATCGTCATCATGATGACGGGCCGCGACGAACTGTTCGACGAGTTGCTCGGCCTGGAATTCGGCGCAGACGATTTTCTCCACAAGCCGGTCGAGCCGCGCATTCTGCTCGCGCGAATCAAGGCGCACCTGCGACGGATGCGCATGCGCCCGGGCGACGTCGAACCCGTATCGCCACTTCGATTCCAGTTCGGAAAGTTTTCGATCGACCGGGCCGATCGCAAGGTTCACCTTCCCGACGGTAGCGCGCCTCGCCTGACGTCGACCGAATTCGACCTGCTGTGGGCGCTCGTCTGCCGTGCCGGTGAAGTCGTCAGCCGGGAAGACCTGACGCAGCTGCTACGCGGCATCGAGTTCGACGGCTTCGACCGCTCGATCGACGGCCGCATCTCGAAGCTGCGCCGCAAGCTGCATGACGACGTCACGGAACCGAAGCGGATCAAGACGATCCGCTGCAAGGGCTATCAGTTCAGCAAGCACGCTTGGGATTGATGCGGCAGGCGCAGCGACGCGCTGTCCGGCGTGCGACCTGTCATGGCGCACGACGTCACGCGTGGATCGGCTGCCCACCCGCCCTCGCAACCGCTGCCATTTGCGTTCGTGCAGGTCGACAACCGGCCACCGTCACGTGCCCGTCGTCTTCTCGCCGAGCGCGGTAACCGGCGTCTCCGGATCGCGCGCAAGCCCTTGCGCGAACACCTTCAACCCTTCGAGCAACGGCGTCAATGCGTCCCACAGCGCTTCGTCGTGCAACAGCCGGTACGCACCGCGCACGCCGGGCGCGACATGCGCGTGCTGCGCCGGCTGCCACGCGCCGACGTGGTGCAGCGCGTCGGCGGCCGCGAACACGGCCTTGCCGAACTGCTCCGGCGGAATGCGCGACAGCGCCATCAGCAGCACCGCGAGATTCTGCATGCCGCTCTGCATGCCCGGCTTGTCGAGCGCATCGACGAACGTGTCGGCCAGCCGCGCGTTCGCGCTGACGACCTCGGTCGCCAGATGCAGGAATCCATGCCGGTGCAGGCTGCCGAGCAAATGTTCGAGCGCATCGTGCGCACTGGGCTCCGCGTGCGGAGGCGTCGTGTCGGGGGACTGACGTTCGGTCATCGGCTTTCTCCGGTTGGGACGCCACGTGGCCGCCGCGACGGCGGCCACGCGCGCCGGTTGCGTCTCGCTCGTCGGACACCGTGTGCCCGGCAGCAGCGGCCGCCATGCGCGGCAACGAGGCGGACAGGCACGAACCGCGCGCGGTTTGCGCTACGGCGGTTGCTTGCGCGGGTTTCATCGGCGAGCCATGCGGCCCGCGTGTCGAGCGGCCGTGCCGGTACGCGCTGACCAGGTGCCGCCCTACCGCATGTTTCCCGTATGGCCCAGCGAATAGCGCCCCGGCTGCGGCCACACTGTCAGCCCGTGCGGCTCCATGCCGACGGGAATCGACCGGACCGCGCCGCTCGCGGTGTCGATCGCATAGACGACGTCATCGAAGCGGCCCGACAGCCACAACGTCTTGCCGTCCGCGCTGACGTTGCCCATGTCGGGGCTGCCGCCGCCGGGAATCGGCCAGGTCGCGACCACCTTGCGGGTCGCGAAATCGAGCACCGATACGCTGCCCTTGCCGTGGCGCGGCCCGTGGACGCGATTGGAGCCGCGATTCGCGATATAGAGCTGCGTGCCGTCGCGGCTCGGATACAGCCCGTGCGTGCCGACGCCGGTCGGGATGAAGCCGATCTTCGTGAAGGCATCGCCATCGATGACGTATATGCCGTCGGCCATCATGTCGGCGACATAGAACACCTTGCCGTCCGGCGATACGCGGATGTCCTGCGGCATCCCTTTCCGGTCGAGTTCGAGGTAGCCGACCACCTTGCGGTTCACGAAATCGATCTTCGCCAGCTTGCCGCCGAACTCGCACGTGAAGAGCGCGTACCGGCCGTCGATCGAAAAGTCCGCATGGTTGATGCCTTTGCATTGCGGCACGTCGAGGCTCGACTTCAGCGCCATCGTTTTCGGGTCGCGGAAGTCGAGCCGCGCATGCGCCTCGGCCACCACGATCGCGTCCTTGCCGTCGGGCGTGAAATACATGTTGTACGGATCGTCGACGCTCACTGCCTGGCCGGGCTTGCCCGTCTTCGGGTCGATCGGCGTCAGGCTGCCGTCGGTTCGCCCTTCCGCATTGTTCGCGACCCACAGCGTCTGCAGGTCCCATGCCGGCACGACGTGCTGCGGACTGCGGCCGACGGCGAACCGGTCGACAACCTTGTACGTGGCCGGGTCGATTACGTAGACGTCGTTCGATCTCAGGTTCGGCACATAGATGCGCGGCAACGCGCCCGCTACCGCCGCGCTCATGCGGCCGGCCTGCGCCTCGCTGTACAGGTTGTCTGGATGGATGACGGGCGGCATCCCGGGCACGGCCGCGACAGCCGACGCCGCGATCGCCCCGTGGGCACCGAAGCCGGCCAGCGCTGCCACGATGACGATCGCGGAACGGGGAAAGCGGATGTAACGGCGAAAGCGCGATTGCATGACGATGTCCCTGTTCGATTGAATGGAACGACGGCAAAGGTAGCGCGATGGCGCGGCTGCGTCAGCGGCCGGCTATTTCCTTTCTGATTGCGTCGACGGTGCGCGACACGATGGCGTCGGTGCCGAGCCGGCCGAGTTCGACGCTCGCATGACGCGGATCGCCGCCATAAACACCGTCGACAGCGCCGGGCTTCGCGGCATTGCGCAGCTTGTCGACCCTGACCATGCGCGGCTCGACCGCCAGCAGCAGCGACGTATCGGCCAGCCCCGCATGCGTGCCGATATCCGCAGCCGGCACACCGTGCTCGCGCAGGATCTGGTCGTAACCGTCGGAGCTGGTGCCGTAATACGCGGCGGGCACGAACGCACGCGCGCCCGTGCCGGCCCACGACTTGTTGAGCCGGGCGACCGACTGCTTGATGTCGTTCTGGTAGCCACCGTGGTCGCCGAGGAACACGATGTTCGTGAAGCCATGCACCCGGAAACTGTTGGCCGCGGATTCGAGGGTCTTTTCGAAGACGTCGTCAGGCACGGTGATCGTGCCCGGGAAGCGCATGTGCGACGTCGGCGGCGCATAGCCGCCCTCCGGCACATAGGCGATGACGGGTGCGACGATCGCGTTGCCGAGCCCTTCCGCGATTCGCCCGGACAATACCCTGACCCGCGCGTTGTGCTTGCCGAGCGCGACGTACGGCCCGCTTTGCTCGGTCGCGCCGATCGGAATCAGGATGGTGGTCTTGCCGGCCCGGATGCTGTCGCGCAGTTCGGTCCAGGTCATGTCTTCGAGCTGCACCGTTCCCGGCACCTGGGCGAGCGCGGCTTGCGCGACGGTGAAAGCGAGGGCGGCGAAGATGGCGCGTGGCTGGCATTTCATCGCGGATTCTCGACGGAAGGAAAGAAACGACGCTGCGTTCCCTCGCACCATAAACGAACTCGCCCGACTTGTCGCTGGCCGCCGCACGACGATTCACGCCGAAGGTCGCGAGAAAGCCATTCGTCAGGATTCCGTCTTGCGTCGCGATATCTCTCGCGCCATGTCAGCACGCGACGAGCCGATTCGATGCATGGGCTGCGGCACCTCGCGCCCGCACCTCGTACATCACGCCGGCAACACGGCCACCGCCTTGATCTCGACGATATAGCCCGGCGCGCCGCCCAGCATGTGCGCACCCACCGCCGTCCACGCCGGCTTCGGGTGCGCAGCAAGGTAGCGGTCGCGCACCTGCATGAACAGCGGCAGGTCGCGCATGTCGGTGTGGAAGGTCGTCAGGTCGACCACGTCGTTGAACGAGGCGCCGGCAGCTTCCAGCACGCGCTTCAGATTTTCGAACGCCTGCACGATCTGGGCTTCACGGCCTTCGACGAGCTGCATCGCCGCATCGCGGCCGATCTGGCCGGAAACGTACAGCGTATCGCCGACCTTCAGGCCCGGTGCGTAGCCGATTTTCTCGTACACCGCTTCCATTCCAGCCGGAACGATGGCTTTGCGATCACGCATGAGGGTCTCCGTGGCCGGCGGCGTCGCGCCGGCCGGTTGGTTGTCGAGGAACACACGTCGAACACGTGCAGGCGGCGTCACGGCACGCCGCTCAGCCCGTATCGCCGCCCGCGACCGGCAGCACCGTGCCGGTGATGTAGCTCGCCTCGTCGGACGCGAGGAACAGGATCGGCGCGATCTGCTCGTCGAGGCTGCCGTAGCGCTTGAGGAACGTCGATTCCGTGACCTGACGCACGGCCTCGCCCATCCATGCCTGTTCCCGTTCGCTGTCGCCGGCCGCATTGCGCGGCACGCGGCGCGGCGGCGCACTGGTGCCGCCCGGCGCGGTGGCCACGACCCGGATGTTGTGCTCCGCGTATTCCATCGCGAGCGCCGCCGTCAGCGCATTGACGCCGCCCTTCGCCGCCGAGTACGGCACGCGGCGGATGCCGCGCGTCGCGTTCGACGAGATGTTGACGATCGTGCCGCCGCCGCGCGCGAGCAGGTGCGGCAGCACCGCGTGGCACGTATAGAGCGTCGGCATCAGCGAGCGGCGGATTTCCGCATCGATCTGCGCGGGCTCGAATTCGGCGAACGGGCGCATGCGAATCGCGCCGCCGACGCCGTTGATCAGGATGTCGATGCCGCCGAACGTCTGCACGGCGTGTGCGATCGCCGCATGCGCACCGTCGTACGTTTCGAGATCGGCGATGAAGCCGGCCGTCTCGCCACCGGTCGCTTCGGCCGCGACCTCGGCGACGAAATCCGCGCGATCGACGAACAGCACCCGGCCGCCTTCGGCCGCCGCACGCAGCGCGACACCGCGGCCGATGCCCTGCGCGGCGCCCGTGACGACGATGACCTTGCCAGAGAATCGTTGCATGATCACGCCGCCTTTGCCGTGACGTTGGGGGTGAACTTCTCGTAGTGGAAGCTGTTCGGCTTCACGCCTTCGTCGTCGAAGTACTTGCGCACCGCGTCGACCATCGGCGGCGGCCCGCACAGATACACGTCGACGTCGCCGTCGTTCAGCGCATCGGCCGGGATGTGCTGCGTGACCCAGCCCTTGCGCGCATGGCTCGAATCCGCATCCGCGACAACCGTCGCGAAGCTGAAGTTCGGCAGCGTCGCCGCGAAGGCTTCGATCGCTTCGACCAGTACGAGGTCGAGATCGCGCGTCACGCCGTAGATCAGGTGCACCTTCTGCTGCGACCCGCTGCGCGCCAGCACCTCGAGCATCGACAGAAACGGCGCCAGCCCGGTGCCGCCCGCGAGGAACAGCAGCGGCCGCTGCACGTCGCGCAGGTAGAAGCTGCCGAGCGGCCCGTGCAGTTCCAGCTTGTCGCCGGGCTGCGCCGATTCGAGCCACGTGCTCATCACGCCGCCGGGGATCTTCTTGATCAGGAAGCTGACCTTCGCATCGGCCGGCGCCGACGAGAACGAGTAGGACCGGTGCTGCCCGCTCGCGGGCACGTCGATGTTCACGTACTGTCCCGGCAGGAAGACGGGCGCGGCCGCGCCGACGTCGAGTTCGAGCACGACGGCCGCATCGTTGTGCTGCTCGACCTTCGTCACCGTGGCGGCGAACCCGCTCTGGCCCGTCTTGCACGCGACCGACGACGTCGGCACCGCGATCACGCAATCGCTTTGCGGCACCATCTGGCAGGTCAGCACGAGGCCGCCGTCCTTTTCGTCTTCGGTGAGCGCATCGTCGATGTAATCGTCGCCGAGGTCGTAGCTGCCGCTTTCGGCGCGGCACTTGCAGGTGCCGCACACGCCGTCGGAGCAATCCATCGGCAGGTTGATCTTCGCGAGGAAGGCTGCGTCGAGCACCTTCTCTCCGGCCTTGCAATCGATGAAGCGGGTTACCCCGTCCTCGAAGTTCAGTGCAATCTTGTAGCTGGACATGGCGTCACTCCACTTCCTTTTCTTTCATGACAAGGCAACGGTGTCAGACGTGATAGACGTCGAGCACCTGCCGGATGTAGTCGTTCTTCAGCACGATCTTCTTGTACGAGATCAGCAGTTCATCGCCCACCTTGCGCAACGTGACGAACATCGTGCCGAAGAAATGATCGGTCACGCGGTAGCGGTGGTTCAGCGTGTGAAAGTTGTAGCGCACGTCCACCTCGTCGTCGCGTTCGGCCAGCACCTCGACGTTCGTCACGTTGTGGCTGGTGCGCGGCTCGGGCGTCGATGCGCCGCTGCGCTCGGTCTTGATCCGGAACACGCGATCCTCGAGGCCGCCGCGGTCCGGGTAGTACATCAGCGAGATCTGGCTCTGGTGATCCTCGGTCGGCCGATCGTCGTCGTCCCACGCGGGCATCCAGTACGTGACGTCCTCCGTGTAGCAGGTCAGCCACTCGTCCCACTGGCGATCGTCGAGCAGGCGCGCTTCGCGATACAGCGCCGCGCAGACAGTCCGGTAATCGAAGCTCATGCTGCCACCTCCCCGCGTTCCTTCTTCAGCGCATCGCGCATCACATGCACCCAGTGTTCGTGCTGGCACACGAACAGCCCTTCGTCCTCGCTGCGCTCGCCGGAAATGCGCGGGTTCAGCCCCATCTTCTTCGCGTTCTCGTCCGGGCCGTCGACCCACAGCGGCGCGCCGCGCGACAGGTCGTTCCACATCGCCGTGATGCCCGCATAGCCGGCCTGGCATGCGCGGAACTCCTCGAGATCGTCGGCCGTGCCCATGCCCGTCACGTTGAAGAAATCCTCGTACTGGCGGATCCGGATCGTGCGATCGGTCTCGCTCTCGCCCTTCGGCGCGAAGCAGAAGATCGTGACTTCGGTCTTGTCGACGCCGAGCGGCCGTACCACGCGGATCTGCGTGCTGAACTGGTCCATCAGGAACACGTTCGGGTACACGCACAGGTTGCGGGTCTGGTTGACGATGAAGTCGGCCTGCACGTCGCCGACGCGCGCCTTGATCTCTTCACGGTGCTGATACACCGGCCGCACTTCCGGGTTCATCGTCTGCGTCCACAGCAGGATGTGGCCGTTGTCGAAGCCGTACACGCCCGCGACCGACTTGCTCCAGCTGTTCGCATCGACGGCCTTGGTGCCGTCTTCCTTGCGGCGGCCCATCGTCGCCGCGTAGTTCCAGTGCACGGTGCTGACGTGGTAGCCGTCGCAACCGTTCTCCATCTGCATCTTCCAGTTGCCTTCGTAGATGTAGGACGAGTTGCCGCGCAGCACTTCGAGCCCGTCCGGCGCCTGGTCGACGATCTGGTCGATGATCACGCGCGCTTCGCCGAGATACTCCTCGAGCGGCAGCACGTCGGCGCTGAGGCTGCCGAACAGGAAGCCGCGATAGTTCGCGAAACGCGCGACTTTCTTCAGGTCGTGCGAGCCGTGCGTGTTGAACTGCACCGGGTACTCGGTCGTCTTCTCGTCCTTCACCTTCAGCAGCTTGCCGGTGTTCGAGAAGGTCCAGCCGTGGAACGGGCACGTGAAGCTGCCCTTGTTGCCGTGCTTGCGGCGGCACAGCATCGCGCCCTTGTGCGCGCAGGCATTGATCACCGCGTGCAGCTCGCCGGTCTTGTCGCGCGTGATCACGATCGGCTGGCGGCCGATCCACGTCGTGTAGTAATCGTTGTTCGCCGGGATCTGGCTTTCGTGCGCCAGGTACACCCAGTTGCTCTCGAAGATGTGCTTCATCTCGAGCTCGTACAGCTCGGCGTTCGTGAAGATGTCGCGGCGGCAGCGGAATACGCCGGCCTCCTTGTCGTCCTGCACGGCGGTGGCGAGCAGGTGATCCAGGTCGGTGGCTTGGTCGATCGTGGCGGACATGTTGGCTCCTCCCATGCGCGTGCCGCGTCCTGCAAGCACGCTCGCATCGGTAATCGGTTGAATCTCGCGGGAACCCGGCCGGCGGCAGCGCATCGGCGCCGCGCCGGCGGGCGGTTACGCCGTCGCGGCTGCGCGCAGGCGGTGGACGACCTGGTTGTCCTTGCCCTGCACCAGCGGCGTCAGGACGAAGTTGAACTCGATGTCCTGGTACGCATCGGCCTTCATGCCGAGCGCCGTGCCGCCGGTCTTGTCGACCACGGGCGGGATCAGCTCCTCGCGCGTCGCATACGCGAAGTCATCCCAGATCAGCGGATCGCCGTCGATGTTGAACTGCGTCGTCAGCTTGCGGTGGTCGTTGCTGTCGACGAAGAAGTGCACGTGCGCCGGACGGTTGCCGTGGCGGCCGAGGCCGTTCAGCAGTTGCTGCGTCGCGCCGTGCGGCGGGCAGCCGTAGCCGACCGGCATCAGCGTGCGGAATTCGTACTTGCCGTCCGCGCCCGTCTTCACCGCACCGCGCAGGTTGAAATCGCTCTGCTTGCCGGTCGGGTCGAAGTGCGAATAGAAGCCGTGCGAGTTCGCGTGCCAGCATTCGACCAGCGCGCCCGCGATCGGCTTGCCGTCGAGGCCGGTGACCGTGCCGTGGATCACGAGCGGGCCCGCGCCGTCGTCCGCATCGAGGTCGATCTTCGACACACCGTCGCGCACCGGTGCGCCGGCCACATACAGCGGCCCTTCGATCGTGCGCGGCGTGCCGCCGTCGAGGCCGACCGCCTTGTCCGCGGCATCCATCCGGATGTCGAGAAACTTCTCGAGGCCGAGGCCGGCCGCGAGCAGCGCCGCTTCGCCGTCCTGGCCGAGCTTGTTCAGGTAGTTGACGCCGGCCCACACTTCGTCGGGCGTGATGTCGAGATCGTCGATCGCCTTGAACAGGTCGCCCAGCAACCGCAGCACGACCTGCTGCGTGCGCGCGTTGCCGCCCTTCGCGCTGTCCGCGCCCGCGTTCGACGCGGCCTTCAGCAGCTCCTGCACTTCCCGGGACTCGAAAACTTTGACGCTCATGATGGTGTCTCCACGTGTATTTGGGGGGTGACGGCTTGGCCTGACTCGGGCTACCGCGCGACTTTCGTCAGCCCGTCGCGGGTGAATCGCCTGACTTTGTCTTCGTCGAGTTCAATGCCGAGGCCGGGGCCGTCCGGCACGGTCAGTTCGAAGTCGCTGTAGTCCAGCGGCTGCGTCAGGATCTCTTCGGTGATCAGCAGCGGCCCGAACAGTTCGGTGCCCCACTGCAGGTTCGCGAAACTCGCGAACAGGTGCGCGGACGCCACCGTGCTGAATGCGCCTTCGAGCATCGTGCCGCCGTACAGCTCGATGCCGGCCGCATCCGCGATCGCGGCGACGCGCTGCGCGGCGAACAGGCCGCCGCTTTGCTCGATCTTGATCGCGAACACGTCCGCGCCGTGATGCTTCGCGATGTCGAAGGCGCTGTCGGGGCCTTGCAGGATTTCGTCGGCCATCAGCGCGACCGGGAAGCGGCGCATCAGGCGCGCCAGCGCCGCGGCCGAGGCCACCGGCTGCTCGACCAGTTCGCAACCGGCATCGGCCAGCGCCGGAATCGCGCGCGCGGCCTGCGTTTCGCTCCACGCCATGTTCACGTCGACACGCACCGACGCGCGATCGCCGACGGCCTTCTTGATCTCGGCCACGTGGCGGATATCCGTCTCCGGCGACTTTGCGCCGATCTTCAGCTTGAACACGTTGTGACGGCGCTGGTCGAGCATCCGTTCGGCTTCGGCGATGTCGGTGGCCGTGTCGCCCGAGGCGAGCGTCCACGCGACCGGAAGGCGATCGCGGCGGCGGCCGCCGAGCAGTTCGCTCACCGGCACGCCGAGCCGCTTGCCATGCGCGTCGAGCAGCGCGGTTTCGAGTGCGCTCTTCGCGAAGTGATTGACCTTCGCGAGCTTGCCGAGGAATGCCATCAGCGTCTGAATGCGCGTTGCGTCCTTGCCGACGATCGCCGGGGCGAGATACGTGTCGATCGCCAGCTTCATCGCTTCGGGGCTTTCCGGGCCGTACGCCATGCCGGCGATCGTCGTGCCTTCGCCGAGGCCCGTCACGCCGTCGCTGCAGAACACCTTCACGAGCATCAGCGTCTGGCCGTGCATCGTGGCCACCGACAGCTTGTGCGGGCGGATCGTCGGCAGGTCGACGAGGCGGGTTTCGATGCGTTCGATGGTGACGGAGGACATGGGGCTTGCCGTGTGGGTGAAGTGCTTGAGGCGATTTATACGTCTCGGCCGGATCGAGCGTCCAATACTTTTAGGCGGCTTTTTCAATACCTGACAGGTATTGAAATTCGGGGATATTCGTGGGATATCGCCGTTTACCATACCCGTCATGACAGGCAATACGGCCTCGAAGCCATGCTGGATCGAGGGGAGCGACCACCCGGGATGCGGGCGGCCGGAGACGGGAGTGGCATCGGTCGCCGTGCCCGCGGCGACGCAAAAAAGCGGCCTCGGCGGGCCGCTGTCAGGGTTTTCCTGATGCCTCATCCGGGGTGCTCGTGGGCGAGTTTCTCGATAGGTGTGGTTGGCGGCCGGCTTCGTGGTCGTCTGATCCAACCGGTTGTCGGCGCTCGCCTAGGTGGTCCAGACAGGATTTCCGTCAGCAGTGTTTGCGCATCGGGTCAGGCACGTGAAGGACTCCGCGTCAGGGCAGTCCGCCTCACGCGCAGGCTGGTCGGCTTCTATGCGAAGGCAACCACGAGTTCCATTCCGTCGATGTCCCGCTAGCAGCACCGGCGCGCTGCCAGGAATGCGGCGGCCGAGTCGATCGCAACCCGTTGCGATCGACTCGCCAAACGCCCTGGCCGACTACGCGTCACGAAGTGCCGTCGCTGGCCGGATCTCCGCCCAGCCTGCCCTCCACCCCATACCCGTCATCGGGCGCCGGCAACCGCCCGAGCACCCGCTCGACCTCCAGTGCGACCGCGATGAGTTCGCGATCGGTGCCGGCCGCCCCATCCAGTGCGAGGCCGACCGGCAACCCGGCCGCCGTCAGGCCGGCCGGAATGGTCATGCCCGGTACGCCGGCATTGCTGCCCGGCTCGGTATTCCGGATATAGGTCGAGAACACCGAAGCGGGTGCGCCGTTGAGGATCATCGCGTCGCCCGCCGGGATCGGGCACGCGGTGGCGATCGTGGTCGGAAACACCAGCGCATCGGCCCCACTGTCGGCGAGGCACTGCCGGTACGCGGCACGCGACCGCGTACGCCGGTCGAGCGCGGTGCGGTACGCCGCTTCGCCGATACCGTCGGGGCCGGTGATATGGCGGGCGATCTTCGCGACATCCGGGCTTCCCACGTTCGCGACGATGTCGTCGACCGACAGGTCGTAGCCGCTTTCGACCAGGTACGCATGCATCGACGAACGGAATTCGTACATCGCGATGACGGCCGGCTCGTCGTCGAAGAATCCCGGATAGTCGTTCAGGTCGAGGTCGACGCACTCGAATCCCGCCTGCTCCAGTTTCGCCACCGCGGCATTCGCCACCATTTCGACATCTTGAGCGAGGCCGCGCCAGAATGTCGTGCGCGGGACCGCCAGGCGCACCGGGCGCGTCGCGCTGCGGGTCGGCATCGCCGTTGGCACACCGGTGCCGGTGCCCGACAGGATCGCGTCGAGCAGCGCGATGTCCTCGACCGACCGCGCGATCGGGCCGACGGTGTCTCGCGTGCGCGAAATCGGCGCCACGCCGGCCGACGGGTAGCGGCCGACGGTCGGGCGGAGGCCGACGGCGCCGCACAGCGCCGCCGGAATCCGGACTGAGCCGCCGGTGTCCGTCCCGAGCGCGGCGGGCACCACGCCCGCGCCGACCAGCGCGCCCGAGCCGCTGCTGCTGCCGCCCGGAATCCGGTTGAAGTCGTACGGGTTGCGTACCGCGCCCGTGACGCGGTTGTTGCCCGACACGCCGAACGCCAGCTCGTGCAGGTTGGCCTTGCCTGCGATCAGCGCCCCTTGTGCGAGCAGCCGCGCGACGACCGGCGCATGCTGCGGCGGCACGCGGTTGTGCAGCGCCAGCGTGCCGTTACCGGTCGGCAGGCAGGCGGTGTCGATGTTGTCCTTGATCGCGATCG
Organism: Burkholderia sp. Ac-20384; assembly: GCF_017104605.1. NCBI lineage: Bacteria > Pseudomonadati > Pseudomonadota > Betaproteobacteria > Burkholderiales > Burkholderiaceae > Burkholderia > Burkholderia sp. Ac-20384. The sequence continues at coordinate 14,717 of NZ_JAAGPE010000163.1, forward strand.
GCAGGCCCAGCAGCGCGTGCGGGGTGGCCGACGTCGCGAGATCGCGGTCGCAGCGGGCCGCTTCGGCGAGCAGCCGCGCATCGTCGACGCACGTAAAGCCGTTCAGGTAGCGCCAGCGTGCGTGCCGCTCGATCAATGCGTACGCGTAGTCGACACAGGAAAACTCCCGGCGCAGGAGCGCGTGCCGGGCTTCGGTGAGCGTCAGGGTTCCCAGGGTGGGCATCGTCGTCGTTCCTCGTGACAGGGGATCGTCACAAGGTAGGGTGCGCCGATTTTGACGCCCATCATCACAATGGATGACCCCGGTCGTCGACCGGAGGCCGAGCAGCCGGTCACGCCAGCGCGGCCGCCAGGCTCGCGCGGTTGGCGACGCCCTTCTTCGCCATCACGCGCCGCAGATGCGTGCGAACCGTCGACAGCCCGATGCCGAGCGTGCGTGCAACGTCCTTGTCGGTATAGCCGGCGGCGACGAGCCGCGCGACGTCGCTCTCGCGCTCGGTCAGCCCCGCGCACGCATGGCGCCGTCGCAGCAGCGCGCGCCGGAAAAACGGCTCGATGCCGTTCAGCAGCAGTTTGTCCCGTTCGGTGAAGTCGGGCCGCCCGTGGGCCCGCCAGATGCGCAGGTCGCCGACGTGGGTCGCGCCGTCGAACGCGTAGACGTTGATGCCGTGGTGCATGCCGTCGCGGCACAGGAAATCGTTGTAGAACTCGGTCTGCTCGAGCTCGCGCCGGTTCACCACCTCGTCGACGCAGGTCGCCACGCGGCGCGCGCGCAGTTGCGACGTGACCGGATCGATATGCTGGAACCACGCTTCGTACCGGGCGATCTGCAATGGGTCGACGTTGTACGAGAACCCGTTGCGCCACAGGCCCGTTTGTTCGTCGCAATCGAACGAAGCGGCGAAATCGGCGCGCAGCAGTTGCGTGATCGCGGGCAGCACGACCGTCCTCACGTCGACGACCGGCCCCAGCTCTTCCAGGCGGGCGACGATGTCGCCGAACAGCCGGAGTTCCTCCGGTGTGATATCGGACGCGGAAAGGTTCATGACGGACGGTTCCTCGGCAAGCCGCTGGAGAACACCTGCATCGAGTGCTTCGACGGGGTTGTCGCGGCGAAGGCCCGAACGAGCACGGGTTCGTCACGATGCGCCATGTTACCCGGCTGATCGACGCATCGTGCATCTCGTATCGAATACGACAGCGAGAGGGTTCATGGTCGGCCCGGCCCGCCAACACCTGGGCGGTTTGCCCCGGCGCACGACGCAAGGCACCCGTTTCCCCGAGGAGAACAACGGCCGGCCTACTGCCGCACGGCAGGCCGCTGCGTCATTGCGCAGGCGTGACGATCCGCTCAGCGGCCGGCACCCGCCACCGACGCCTGCCATTGCGCGGCCACGCCGGCGTAATCCCTGACCTTGAACGCGGAGCCGTCCTGGACATGGACCCAGCCGAGCGTGCGCTCGGCGAGCGGCTTGTCGTGGTCGTCCGTCGCGATCTTGACGATGGCATGTGCACGCACATGCACGAGACCGTCCGGATAGTCGGACGACGGGTTCGCCAGCGTCACCGTCACGAACGGCCCGAGATCCTGCAGCAGTTGAGCGGCCGGCGGATTGTCGGCCATCAGCAACGAACCGCCCTTCACGCGGTCGTCCACCCGAATCGCAGTGCCGCCGGGCCGCCGCTGCGCGGCGGTCGGCTGCGACATCCACAGCACGTGATCCGGGTTGAGATAGACCACATCGGGGTCGCCCATCGCGTCGCGGGTTTCAATCCGGGGTATCGGCATGCACAGTCTCCAGTCGAATATCGGGCACCGAATGCCGGTGCGGCGGCACCATGATGATGCCGCAATATGTCGGCTTGCCGCGTGTCTTGCGGGGAATGGTGCGACCACCATTGGCCGGATCGCCGCGCGCTGCGCACGTTACTGCTTCGCCGGTGCGCCGATGCGCCGATGCCGTCGAGCGGAAGTTGACGCCGCTTCGCGCCAACCCGATCGACGGCCGGGCAGCCCGGCCGCACCGCCTACCCTCGCCACGTCGCGCCCGCGAGCTTCGCCACCAGTTCGTCGTACACGACCCGGATCCGCCGGGGCATCGGCCCGCGTCGCGGCCGATAGACGTGCAGCTTCCATGGCTCGGGCTCGAGGCCGGGCAGCAGCCGCACGAGGCGGCCCTTGTCGATGTACGGCCGGACGAGATACTCCGAGCACTGTCCCAGCCCCACGCCCGCACACACGGCCTCGATCTCCACCTCGGTATCGTCCGTCAGGTAGGCCGGCGACGACGGGACGAACTGGTGCTCCCCCCGAAACATCCACGGCCACGCGCGTCCGCTCGCGCGGTCGATCAGGCACGTGACCGGCATCGATTCGAGCTCCTTGCGGTTCCTGGGCTCACCCAGCCGCCGGATCAGCGACGGCGCGCCGACGATCCACATCGGCAACGGCCCGACCATGCGCGCGACGAAGCGATTGTCGCCGATCGCCCCGACCCGCACGCCGATGTCGATCTGTTCGTCGACCACCGGCGAAGGCACGTCGGACAGCCGCAGGTCGGGCACCAGCCCCGGATACCGCTGCATGAGATCGCTCAGGATCGGCTGGACGTAATGACGGCCCATGCCCGACGGCGCCGTGATCCTGACAACGCCCACCGGCTCGTCGGCCTGGCCGGACGCGGGCCCGAACAGCCCGTCGACCGCAGCCAGCGCCGTCTGCGCATCGCGCGCGAACGCCTGCCCGAACGCGGTGATCCGGATGCTTCGGGTCGTCCGGTGAAACAGCGTTTCGCCGAGCATTTCCTCCAGGTCGCGCACCGCGCGCGTCACGACCTGCGGCGACACGCCGAGGCGTGCTGCCGCCTCGCGGAACGTGGGCGCCGCGGCGGCTGCGGAAAAGATCTTCAGGATGTCGAGTCGGTTGAGCATGGAGAGCCCTCCTGGCACGCGCATGCGCCAGCGCGTTTCATTCCCGAAACGGGAATTCTGAATGCGCCATTGTTCCATTTTTTTACGACGAGCGAGCGACCACAATGCACATCAAGCGTGCATCGCAACCGATTCAACTCAGCCACATGCGTCGCTTTCACTCACCTCTTTGGAGTATCTCGTCATGAACGCAAACACGAAACCGGCCCAACTCGACGGCCGCATCGCACTGGTGACCGGCGCCAGTTCCGGCATTGGCCGCGCCTCCGCGATCGAACTCGCGCGGCGCGGCGCAAAGGTCGTGGTCTCCGCCCGGCGCAAGGCCGAGCTCGATCGACTGGTCGACGAAATCGTGACCGCCGGCGGCGAAGCCAAAGCCTTCGTCGCGGACGTCGCGAACGAAGACGATCTGCGCAAGCTGTTCAATTTCGCAGTAGAGACCTACGGACGCCTCGACATCGCGTTCAACAATGCCGGCACGGAAGGCGTGTTCGCGCCGCTGCTCGAGCAGGATGCCGAGCGGTTCGACAGGGTGTTCGAACCGAACGTGCGCGGCGTGTTCAACTCGATGAAATACGCCGCTGAAATCATGCTGCGGCAGGGTTCGGGCAGCATCATCAACAACGCGTCGATGGGCGGGCTGATCGGCTTCGAGAATGCGTCGGTCTATATCGCGAGCAAGCACGCGGTGATCGGGATGACAAAGACCGCTTCGATCGAATGGTTCAGGCGTGGCGTGCGCGTGAATGCGCTGTGCCCGGGGCTGATCGAGACGCCGTTCCATCACCGCGGCATCTGGCCGTCGGAAGATGCACAACAGGCGTTTGCCGCCTCGACGCCGGCAGGACGCTGGGGCTCCGCCGAGGAGATGGCGACGATCGTCGCGTTCCTCGCGTCGGATGACTCCAGCTACGTGTCAGGGCATGCGCTCGTAGCCGACGGCGGTTACTCGGTGGCGTGACATGCGCGGCGCGACGGCAGGCCGTGGCAGCGCCCGCCGCACGCCGGAATCCGGCGCAGGCGCTACGCCACCGCCTGCCTCGCATGCAGCCGCAACGCAAGCCACGCGATCCCGACCGCCACCGCGCCGACCACGCCCCCGAACGTGCCGACCCACGGCAGCCCGAAGTCGCTGGCGATATGGTTGCCGATCAGCGCACCGGCGCCGATGCCGACGTTGTACAGCCCGGAGAAAATCGACACCGCCAGGTCGGTTCCCTCCGGCGCCAGCTTCAGCACCCACGCCTGCATCGCCAGCCCGAAGCAGACGATCGCGCCGCCCCAGACCAGCGTATGCACGGACAGCGTGACGATGTTCAGCGCGCACGGAAACAGGATCAGCAGGCATCCGGCCAGCGCGACGATCGACCCGAGCAGGAAGTCGTCAGGACGGTGCGGATAGACGCGGTTGAAGCAGATCGCGGCCGGTATGCCGGCAACGCCGAACAGGATCAGCACGTACGTGATCCGGCTGCTGCTCGCGTGATTGACGCTCTGGACGAACGGCTCGATGTACGTGTACGACGTGAAGTGCGCGGTCACGACGAGCACGGTGATCGCGTACAGCGCCACCAGCGCGGGCTTGCGCAGGAACACGCCGATGCTGCTGAGCGAACCGGCGCCCTGGCTCGGCGATACCGGCAACGTCGCGCGCAGCAGCAGCAACGCGACACCTGCTGCGCCGGCGATGATCAGGAACGTGACGCGCCAGCCGAACGTCTCGCCGACCACGCGCCCGAGCGGAATGCCGGCCACCATCGCGATCGCCGTGCCCATCGCCAGCAGGCTGAGCGCGCGGCTTTTCCGGTCGCTCGGCGCGAGCCGCACGGCCAGCGGCACGGAAATCGACCAGAACACCGCGTGCGCGCACGCGATGCCCAGCCGGCCGACCATCAGCACCGCGAAATTCCACGCGACGCCGGTCACCACGTGACTGCCGATGAACACCAGCAACGCTCCCGTCAGCAGCTTGCGGCGCTCGACATGGCGCGTGGCCAGCGTCAGCGGCAGCGACACGACGGCCACGGCCCACGCGTAGATCGTCAGCATCAGGCCGACGTCGGTCGGCCGCATGTGCAGGCTGTCGCCGATCGCACTGAGCAGCGCGACGGGCACGAATTCGGTGGTATTGAAGATGAAGGCGGTGAGTGCCAGGGTCAGGACACCCCACCACGAGTGCTTGGAACTGACGGCGTCCGGTGTGGCCATGCCTGGAATCGACGAGACGAGGGTTGGGGGCGCGCGGCGCGGAGAACCCGGCCCGGCGATCGCCGCGATTGTACCAGCGGCACATGACACGGCGTGGCGCGGGATGGCCGCGCGGGAGCGTCGGTTGGCCGCGGGACATGGTCATGACATGGCCGTGCGCCGATAATGTGCCCACACGCTTCTCACGACCCGTTCGCTCGCCCCCTGTCGAGCCAGGAGATTCACATGCGCATTGAAACGTCCTTTCTGTTCGATCTCGACGGCACGCTCGTCGACAGCGTCTACCAGCACGTGCTCGCGTGGAAAGAGGCGCTCGATGCCGAAGGCATCGAACTGTCGGTGTGGCGCATCCACCGCAAGATCGGCATGAGCGGCGGCCTGTTCCTGAATCAGTTGCTGCGCGAGACGTCGGGCGACCTCGACGCCGAGCGCGTCGAGCGGCTCGCCCGGCTCCATGCGGCCGCGTACCAGCGGCTGCGCGCGCAGGTCCGGCCGCTGCCGGGTGCGCGTGAACTGCTGGCCGCGCTGTCGTCGGCGGGCATTCGCTGGGCGATCGCGACCAGCGGACGGATGGAAACGGCCGCCATCAACCTCGAAGCGCTCGGCGTCGATCCTGCAAAGCACGTCGTGGTCACGCGCGACCAGGTCAAGTATGCCAAGCCGGACCCCGACCTGTTCCTGACGGCGGCCGCACAACTGAACGTGCCGATCGAACACACGGTCGTGGTCGGCGACAGCATCTGGGACATGCTGGCCGCGGCCCGCTGCCGCTCGCTCGGCGTCGGGCTGCTGTCGGGCGGATACGGCAGCGACGAACTCGAACGCGCGGGCGCGCTGCGCGTGTATGACGATCCGGCCGATTTGCTGTGGCATCTCGACGAGATTGCGGCGCGGCCCTGAAACGCCTGTTTCGCCGACGGCACCTGCACCGGGACGCCGTCGGTTTCGTCAGGCCCTGAACGTTCGGCCAGGCCAGGCCACGCCACGCCGTACCGCACCGACACGCGGCCACCCAGCGGCTCAATCGTCATCGATACGCTTGTCGACCATATAGCGGCCACGCTCGACGCCCGCGAGCAGCGCTTCGTTCTCGGTCATCCAGTCGGGGCCGTCGGCCGCCGGCACGACCAGCTCGATGCGCTCGCCGCCGACATACACCTGCACCTCGTCGCGCCACGCACCGCTGTCGTTGCGTCGCGCCCACACGCGTATCTCGTGCCCGCGATACGGGTCGCGAACCTGTGCGTCCTGTTGATTTTGCACGGCGGCCTCCTGTACTTATCTGCGATGACGCTGCAAAAAATGCGCGCCGCATGATTGCCGCGCGCCCCGTCGGCCCGATGCGCATACGCCGTGCCCGGTGCCGACCGGCCGGCACGCGGCTTGCGCGCCGATCGCACGTCGAACCGCTGCCGGCACGCACCGCGCGGCCGTGAAGCGGTTCGTCACCCTGCAACCGGACGACGATCCGCGCGTCGACACCCTCCCGGTTCCGCGCCCGCGAACCGGCTCGCGGATCGATCGTCCCGACCCTTCGTCAAGGAGCCTCGTGTGAATCCAACGACCGATCTGCTCTCCTATCTCGTGACGAACCAGCTGGCCGTGCGCATGCGCTCCGGCGCATGGCCCACGACCGATCAGGTCGTCAATGCGCAGCGCGCCTGGCTCGCGTGCCATCACGCCGAATGCGGATGGCTTGCGCGGGTCAGGATCGCGGACGCGTCCGCGACGATCGCGCAAGGGATCTACGACATCGCGGTCGCGAACCGCGATCCCGACAGCGGCCAGCACGGGCGGCTCGACGCCGATTCGCCGGAATTGCATGCGCTGCGCGAACGCTGCGATGCGCTGTTGCAGCGCATCGACGACGACCGGGACATCGGCCCGCGATAATCGCGCGCCCCTTGATCGTGTAAAAACGACAGTCCCTTGTCATCGGCATCCCGCGCGGGCCCCGCCGCACGGGAAACCACCCGGCAGGCACGGGCGTTGCGGCGAACCGGCGTCACCGACCGCCGCCCCTACGCCCCGTGCCATGGACTCCACGCCGATCTTCGCTCCGCATATCCAGTTCTGCGACGCCCGCCTCGTCGGGCCGCTCGACGCATGGCCGCAGACGTTCGCCCAGGTCGCCGGCATGGGCTTCGATCATGTGCTGGTTGGCGCGTTCTGGGCCGCGAGCGTCGCCGGCTTTCCGCGCCACGTGGCCGATTTCCACCGGCCGGCCCAATCGTTCGCGACGCGCGCGAACGCGCTCGAAACCTTCTCGCGGCTCGCGAATCTCGCACAGGGGCACGGGCTGCGCCTGCTGCTCGAAGTCGTGCCGGATCGCGTCGCGCGCGAGAATCCGCTGCGCGCCGAACATCCGGACTGGTACGTCGAGCGCACGCACGACGACGCGCTGATCGATCCGCGCGGCACCGCGCACGCGCAGGATGTCGCCCACGCGAACCTCGGTGACGACGCGGCGCGCGACGCGCTGTCCGCGTGGTGGTGCAAGCACCTCGCCGCGTTCGCCGATGCGGGCGCGGCCGGCTTCCTGATCGACGCGCCCCATCATCTGCCGGCCGACTGGTGGCCCGGCTGGCGCG
>NZ_JAAGPE010000164.1:0-22211 GCF_017104605.1 Burkholderia sp. Ac-20384
TGTCCGGCCGCGGTGGCCGGTGCGGCCGTGCTCGTCCTCGCGGCAGGTTTCGCGTGGCGCAAGCGCAGGAAGAGCCGGCGCACGGACGATGCGGGTACGGACACGGCGGCTACCGGTACGGCAGCAGGCGGTGTCACGGCTGCGGCTGCTACGGCGCAAGCCGAAGCCGCGCCTTCTGTCGAACCTGAACTGCCGATTCGGCCCGAGATGCCGGTCGCGCGTGATGCCGCTTCCGACTTGAGCCTTGCCGCGGTGACTGCCGCAGCGGCGGAACCGATCGAGACGCCTCAGACGCCGGATACGGATGTGTCGGCCGCAACGGAAGGCGAGAAGCTGCATGTCGCGCAACCCGAATTGCCGGCCGCACACGCGGTAGTGCCGCCCGTGAGCGAGGCGGCTCCAGTTTCGCTCGATGCTGAGCCGATCGAGAAGGTCGCGGCCGAAACGCAGACCGAAAAGTCGGCCGAGACGCCGATCGACACGTCGGCGGAGACACGGGTAGCGACGCCGGCAGAGACGCGTGTCGAGACACCGGCCGCACCCGCGGCCACCGAAGCGCAGCACGCGACGCTAATGCAGAACGCGATCAGCGCACTCAACAGCCTCGACATGCCGCTGCCGCCGCGCACGCCGGACGAGCCGTCGCTGGCGGCGGACGAGCCGGCTGCGCAGGCAGGGCAGTCCGACACCCATAAAATCGCAACTAACGGTCAAGCCGCTCAGCGCCTGCCGATTGGCTCGATCGATCCGGCCCCGGAACATCCGGCCAACCAGGATGACGAGTTCGATTGGGATCCGGACGCCGCGATGCCCGCGAGCCACGCGGGCAGCCCGTTCGCGACGTCGTCGCTGCCACCGCTCGGCGGCGCGCAGTTCGGTGCGCTGAAGCTGGATTTCGATCTCGACCTGCCGTCCGCGCCGGGTGCCGTGTTGCCGGCACTGACGCCGGACGAGCTCGCCCGCATCGCGCGCAACAAGCTCGACCTCGCGTCCGAGTACGTCGAGCTGGGCGACCTGTCCGGTGCGCGGACGCTGCTGCAGGAAGTGGTCGATGCGAACGACGTCGCGACGCGCGACGATGCGCGCGCGCTGCTCGCGAAGCTGGCGGACGAGGCGTGATGCGGATCGCGCTCGGCATTCAGTACGACGGCGCGGCGTTTTGCGGCTGGCAGGCGCAGCCGCACGGCAAGACCGTGCAGGATCGGCTCGAGCACGCGCTGGCCGAGTTCGCGCGCGTGCCGCTGCATACGACGGTGGCCGGGCGGACCGACACGGGCGTGCACGGGCTCGGGCAGGTCGTGCACTTCGATACCGACCTCGATCGTGAGGTTTTCTCGTGGGTGCGCGGCACCAACGCGTTCCTGCCGTCGACCGTGGCAGTGCAATGGGCGAAGCCGATGCCGGACACGTTCCACGCGCGTTTCTCGGCGTTCGAGCGTACCTATTACTACGCGCTGTATGTGCATCCCGTGCGCTCGCCGATGCTGGCGGGGCGTGCGGGCTGGATCCATACGCCGCTCGACGACGACGCGATGCGCGCCGCCGCCGCGCACCTGATCGGCGAACACGATTTCTCGTCGTTCCGGTCGTCGGAATGCCAGTCGAAGACGCCGGTCAAACACCTGTACCAGATCGACGTGCGGCGCGCGGGCCATTTCGTTCATTTCCGGTTCCGCGCCAACGCGTTCCTGCACCACATGGTGCGCAACCTGATGGGCTGCCTCGTCGCGGTCGGTCGAGGCCGCTATCCGGCCGACTGGCTCGCCGACGTGCTGGCCGGGCGCGACCGCAATCTTGCGGCGCCCACGTTCATGGCCGACGGGCTGTATCTCGCCCACGTCGGCTACCCGGCGGAATTCGCCGTCCCGCCCGCGCAGCTCGGCAGTGTGCCGTGGAGCAGCGTCTGGGCCGATCTGGACCCGCAATCATGACGGATCACGCCGTGTCTCCCTCGACTCCCGCCGCGACTGGCCTGCCGCCGCGCACGCGCATCAAGCTGTGCGGGCTGTCGCGCCCCGAGGACGTGCTGCACGCGGCCGCGCTCGGCGCCGATGCGATCGGCCTCGTGTTCTACCCGAAGAGCCCGCGCGCGGTATCGATCGCGCAGGCGGCCGAGCTGGCGCGTCTCGCACCGCCGTTCGTGTCGGTGGTCGGGCTGTTCGTGAACGCGTCCGAGGCCGAGATCGAGGCCGTCGTGCGCGACGTGCCGCTCACGCTGCTGCAGTTCCATGGCGACGAGACACCCGAACAGTGCGACGCGCTCGGCCGCGCGGCGCGCCTGCCGTGGCTGCGCGCGGTGCGCGTGGGCCCCTCGACGCAATCGGCCGATTTGGTAGAATCGGGTCTTCATTATTCGAAAGCGCGCGGCCTCCTGTTCGACACCCTGGTGCCGGATTACGGTGGTAGCGGCAAGGTCTTCGATTGGTCTCTTATTCCCGCAGAGCTCGCGCATCGGGCCGTTTTGAGTGGTGGCTTGAGCGCGCAAAACGTCGGTGATGCGATTCGCCAGTTGCGCCCGTTTGCTGTCGATGTCTCGAGTGGCATCGAAGTGGAGGGCGCGAAGGGCGTGAAGGATCACGCCCGGATGGCGGCGTTCGTACGCGCGGTGCGCGAAGCGGACGCCGGGTGATGCAAGCGGTGCGGCCCCGAAAGCGGGGCGCGCCGACCGATCGAGAGAGACACCATGTACAACCTTCCTGATGATCGCGGCCACTTCGGCCCGTATGGCGGCACGTTTGTCGCCGAGACGCTGATTCACGCGCTGGACGAACTGCGCGCGGCGTATGAAAAATTCCAGAACGATCCCGATTTCGTCGCCGAATTCGAGCGCGAGCTGAAGCATTTCGTCGGCCGCCCGTCGCCGATCTATCACGCGCAGCGCTGGAGCGAGACGCTCGGCGGCGCGCAGATCTACCTGAAGCGCGAAGACCTGAACCACACCGGCGCGCACAAGATCAACAACGTGATCGGCCAGGCGCTGCTCGCGAAGCGCATGGGCAAGAAGCGCGTGATCGCCGAGACGGGCGCCGGCCAGCACGGCGTCGCGACCGCGACGATCTGCGCGCGCTTCGGGATGGAGTGCGTCGTCTACATGGGTTCGGAAGACGTGCGCCGCCAGGCCGCGAACGTCTACCGGATGAAGCTGCTCGGCGCGACGGTCGTGCCGGTCGAATCGGGTTCGCGCACGCTGAAGGACGCGCTGAACGAAGCGATGCGCGACTGGGTCACGAACATCGAGAACACGTTCTACATCATCGGCACGGTCGCGGGCCCGCACCCGTACCCGATGATGGTGCGCGACTTCCAGCGCGTGATCGGCGACGAGTGCAAGGTGCAGATGCCGGAAATGACCGGTCGGCAGCCTGACGCCGTGATCGCCTGCGTGGGCGGCGGCTCGAACGCGATGGGCATCTTCTATCCGTACATCGACGACACCTCGGTGCAGCTGATCGGCGTCGAAGCAGCCGGCGACGGCCTCGACACGGGCCATCACGCGGCGTCGCTGATCGCCGGCAGCCCGGGCGTGCTGCACGGCAACCGTACCTACCTGCTGCAGGACGACAACGGCCAGATCATCGAGACGCATTCGGTGTCGGCGGGCCTCGACTATCCGGGCGTCGGCCCCGAGCACGCGTGGCTGAAGGACAGCGGACGTGCGCAGTACGTCGGCATCACCGACGAGGAAGCGCTGAAGGCGTTCCACGACTGCTGCCGGATCGAGGGGATCATTCCCGCGCTCGAGTCGAGCCACGCGATCGCGTATGGCGTGAAGCTCGCGCCGACGTTGCCGAAGGACAAGATCCTGCTCGTCAACCTGTCGGGCCGCGGCGACAAGGACATGCACACGGTCGCCGAGCGATCGGGCATCGAACTCTGACCCCGACCGATGCGTGACCTGATCGAAGAACCGGGCGGCGGTGCCGCAAGCGAGGCGGGGGCGGTTCAGCCCGCCGCTGCCGTGCCGCGCGCGCTGCCGTCCGGTATCGAACTGCATAACCGCGATTTTCTGACCCATGCCGCGCACCTGCCGGACGCGTCGATCGACCTGATCGTCGCCGATCCGCCGTACGGGCTCGGCAAGGACTACGGCAACGACTCGGACAAGCGTTCTGGCGACGACTTTCTCGCGTGGACGCGCGAGTGGCTCGAGCTCGCGATTCCGAAGCTGAAGCCGAGCGGGTCGATGTACATCTTCTGCACGTGGCAGTACGCGCCGGAAATCTTCAGTTTCCTGAAGACGCAGCTCACGATGGTCAACGAGATCATCTGGGACCGGCGCGTGCCGAGCATGGGCGGCACGACGCGCCGTTTTACGTCGGTGCACGACAACATCGGCTTTTTCGCGGTTTCCAAAGCGTATTACTTCGATCTCGATCCGGTCCGCATCCCGTACGACGCCGACACGAAGAAGGCCCGCTCGCGCAAGCTGTTCGAAGGCAGCAAGTGGCTGGAGATGGGCTACAACCCGAAGGACGTCTGGTCGGTCTCGCGCCTGCACCGGCAGCACGCGGAGCGCGTCGATCATCCGACCCAGAAGCCGCTGGAAATCATCGAGCGGATGGTGCTCGCAAGCTGCCCGCCGGGCGGCCGCGTGCTCGATCCGTTCATGGGCAGCGGCACGACCGCGGTGGCCTGCGCACGGCAGGGGCGCGACTTCGTCGGCTACGAGATCAACGAAAGCTATTGTGCGATCGCGCACGAGCGCGTGAACGCGCTCGCTGCGCCGGCGTGCGCGTGAATCGCGCCGCCGCATCGCCGAACGCATCTAGGAAAATTGCCATGTCCCGTATTCAGCAGACCTTCGCCGCGCTCGCCGAACAAGGCCGTAAGGGCCTGATCCCGTTCATCACGGCCGGCGACCCCGATCCGGCCAAGACCGTCGAATTCATGCACGCGCTCGCCGAAGGCGGCGCGGACGTGATCGAACTCGGCGTGCCGTTCTCGGACCCGATGGCCGACGGCCCCGTGATCCAGCGCTCGTCGGAACGCGCACTCGCGCGCGGCGTCACGCTCAAGAGCGTGCTCGCCGACGTGAAGCGTTTTCGCGAAACCGACCCCAAAACCCCCGTCGTGCTGATGGGCTATGCGAACCCGATCGAGCGGATGGGTGTCGACACGTTCGCGGCCGAAGCCCAGGCGGCCGGGGTCGACGGCGTGCTCGTCGTCGACTATCCGCCGGAAGAGGCGGGCGTGTTCGCCGAGAAAATGCGTGCCGCGCAGATCGATCCGATCTTCCTGCTCGCGCCCACGTCGACCGACGAACGCATCGCCGACGTCGGCAAGATCGCGAGCGGCTACGTGTATTACGTGTCGCTCAAGGGCGTGACCGGCGCAGGAAATCTGGATGTTTCGAGCATTGCGGGTAAAATCCCGGCCATCAAGTCGCGCGTGCCGGTTCCGGTTGGCGTCGGCTTCGGTATCCGCGACGCCGAAACGGCGCGCGCGGTGGCCGAAGTGTCGGACGCCGTCGTGATCGGCAGCCGCCTCGTGCAGCTGCTCGAAAGCGCTGCGCCGGAGGGTGCCGCCGCCGCGCTGAAGACTTTCATTGCCGAGCTGCGTGCCGCCCTGGACGGCGCGGGCAAGACGGCGCGATAAACACAACACAGGAAGCGGGAACGGGCCATGCGGCCCGCCCCGCCACGGAACAGGAAACCATACGATGAGCTGGCTCGACAAACTGTTGCCGCCGAAGATCAAACAGACCGACCCGAAAAGCCGCAAGGGCATTCCGGAAGGCCTGTGGGTCAAGTGCCCGTCCTGCGAGGCCGTGCTGTACCGCAACGACGTCGACGCGAACCTGCACGTGTGCCCGAAGTGCGATCACCACATGCGCATCGGTGCGCGTGAGCGCCTCGACGGGCTGCTCGATCCGGAAGGCCGCTACGAGATCGGCCAGGAAATCGTGCCGGTCGACACGCTGAAGTTCAAGGACAGCCGCAAGTACCCCGATCGTCTGAAGGAAGCGATGGACGACACGGGCGAAACCGACGCGATGGTCGTGATGGGCGGCGCGATCCACACGCTGCCGGTGGTCGCGGCCTGCTTCGAGTTCTCGTTCATGGGCGGCTCGATGGGCTCGGTAGTCGGCGAGCGCTTCGCACGCGGCGCGCAGAACGCGCTGGAACAGCAAGTGCCGTTCATCTGCTTCACCGCTTCGGGCGGCGCGCGGATGCAGGAAAGCCTGCTGTCGCTGATGCAGATGGCGAAAACCACCGCGATGCTGACCAAGCTGGCCGAAGCGAAGCTGCCGTTCATCTCGGTGCTGACCGACCCGACGATGGGTGGCGTGTCGGCGAGCTTTGCGTTCCTCGGCGACGTCGTGATCGCCGAACCGAAGGCGCTGATCGGCTTCGCCGGCCCGCGCGTGATCGAGCAGACCGTTCGCGAGAAGCTGCCGGAAGGCTTCCAGCGCGCCGAATTCCTGCTGAAGACGGGCGCGATCGACATGATCGTCGACCGCCGCAAGCTGCGCGACGAGATCGCACAGCTGCTCGCGCTGCTGCAGCGACAGCCGGCCGACGCGCTGGCTTGACCGGCGCAAGATGGTGAACACTGCGCGTCGCCTGGTTTCAGCGCCAGGCGGCGCGCTTCGTTTTTTGGCGTAGTGGCGATCCCGATCCAGATTTGAACCGATGAGCACTTTTCCCACTCTCGACGCGTGGCTTTCGCATCTCGAACGCGCGCACCCGGTCGGCATCGACATGGGCCTGACCCGCATCGGGCAGGTCAAGGCGGCGCTGCAGCTCGAATTCGCGTGCCCCGTCATCACCGTCGGCGGCACGAACGGCAAGGGCTCGACCTGTGCGTTCCTCGAGACGATCCTCGTGCGCGCCGGTTACAAGGTCGGTTGCCACACGTCGCCGCACCTGCTCGAATTCAACGAGCGCGCCCGCGTGAACGGGCAGAACGTCACCGATGACGAGCTGCTGCCGCACTTCGAGGCCGTCGAAGCCGCGCGCACGTCGCTGCCCGAGCCGGTGTCGCTCACGTACTTCGAATTCACGACGCTCGCGATCCTGCACCTGTTCGCGTCGCGCGGGCTCGACGCGGTGATCCTCGAAGTCGGCCTCGGCGGCCGGCTCGATGCGGTCAACATCATCGATACCGATTGCGCGATCGTCACGAGCATCGACATCGACCACACCGAATACCTCGGCGACACGCGCGAGAAGATCGCGTTCGAGAAGGCCGGGATCTTCCGCTCCGGCAAGCCGGCGATCTGCGGCGATCCGGCCGCGCCGCAAACGCTGATCGACCACGCAGAAGCGGTCGGCGCGGACCTGTGGCTCGTCGGCCGCGATTTCCGTTACGAGGCGCAGGCAGGCGCGGAGCGCCAGCAGTGGAGCTACCTCGGTCGCGAGAAGCGCTATCCGGCGCTTGCGTATCCGGCGCTGCGCGGGGCGAATCAGCTGATCAATGCATCGGCCGCGCTCGCCGCGCTCGAAGCGCTGCGCCCGGTGCTGCCGGTGTCTGCGCAGGACATCCGGCTGGGCCTCGCGAACGTCGAACTGCCGGGGCGCTTCCAGGTGCTGCCCGGCAAGCCGGCGATCGTGCTCGACGTCGCGCACAACCCGCATGCATCGGCCGTGCTCGAGCAGAACCTCGGCAACATGGGCTTCTTCCCGTACACGTACGCGGTGTTCGGCGCGATGCACGACAAGGACATCGACGGCGTGCTGCAGCACCTCAAAGGCGAGATCGACCACTGGTGCGTGACCGACCTGCCGCTGCCGCGCGCGGCCTCCGCGGAGCAGCTCGAAGCCGCGCTGCGCAAGGCCGGCGTGGAGGAGGGGCCCGATTCGAGCGTCACGCGTTACGCGTCGCCTGCCGAAGCGTTTCGCGATGCACTAAAAAGAGCATCCGAGAATGATAGAATCGTTGTTTTCGGCAGTTTCCATACGGTTGCCGGCGTGCTGGCCTACCGTAAATCGCAGCAACACTGACTGACGGGCAGTTTCGGACTCAGCCATTCATGGGAATTTTCTCGTTCGGCAAGAAAGACGACGACGCGCCCCCGCGGCGCGGCGGTCGCACCGGGACCTCCCGGAACGTGCGCACGGAGCGCACCACTGAACGCGTCGAGCGACGCTCGCGCCGCACCGAGCGTCCGGAATCGGACGCACTGCTCCTCGATCCGACCCTTCCAGAAAAGCAACGCGCACGCCGTCGCCTCGTCGGCGCGATCGCGCTCGTCGTCGCAGCCGTGATCGTGCTGCCGATGGTGCTCGATTCGCACCCGAAGCCGGTCACGGACGATATCGCAATCGACATTCCGAACCGGCCCGCGCACCAGGCGGTCGCGCCGCGCGACGATGACGCCTCCGACGTACAGGCGGGCGTCGCGCACGACGAGCCGCCGGCATCCGATGTGGCCGTGGCGGCTGCAGCGGCGCCCGCGCCGAAGGATGCCGACAAGCCGGCCGCGAAGCCCGATACCACGACCACGGCGAGCGTGACGCCGCCGAAGCCCGCGCCGAAACCGGCTGCCCCCGTGGCGAAGCCGGCCGCGCCGAAGCCTGCACCCGCGCCCGCGGCCGTCGCGAATACCGACGCCGCCAGCCCGGACAGCAGCGATGCTTCGTCGCCGTCGTCGCCGGCCGGTGCGCGTTTCGCGGTGCAGCTCGGTTCGTTCAAGGACGACGCGACGGCCCGTTCGTGGGCCACCAAATTGAAATCGGCGGGCGTGCCCGCATATGTCGAGCATCGCAAGCAGGCGGACGGCAGCACGGCTACACTGTTGCGTGCGGGCCCGTTCGCGGATCGTGCGGCGGCTTCCGCCGCGATCGCGAAGGTGCGCGAAGCCGGTCTGACGCAGTAACGCACGATGCTGACGGCTTTCGACTACGCTGTATTGGCGGTGATCGTGTTGTCGGCGCTACGCGGTGCGTGGCGCGGCTTCGTATCCGAGATTTTCGGGCTGATCGGCTGGATCGCGGCGATCGTGATCGCGGGCCGCTACGTCGGACTGGTCGTGCCGTATATCCCGGCGAACTGGCCGGGCGGCGCGCTGACGCAGTGGGTGATCGCCTTCGCGTTGGTCGTGATCGGCGTGGTGCTGGTCGCCGGTGTCGCGAACGCGCTGCTGTCGCGGATCGCGCAGGCGAGTGGCCTGGGCGGCGTCGACCGCTCGCTGGGCATGATGTTCGGGCTCGTCCGCGGCTGCGTGCTGGTCGTGCTGCTGGTCGCGGCGGCCGGGCTGACCGAATTGCCCAAACAGGATTTCTGGCGCAATGCGCTATTGCGTCCTTTCGCCGAGCAGGGCGTGCATGAGCTGAAGCAGCTCCTGCCCGACGGCATGGCCCAGTACGTACGCGTGTGACGACGCGGCCGGGCAGGACGGAACCGATTTTGTCATTCTGAAGGACATGCCATGTGCGGCATCGTAGGCGTTATCTCCCAATCCCCGGTCAATCAGCTGATCTATGACAGCCTGCTGCTGCTGCAGCATCGCGGTCAGGACGCGGCGGGCATCGCGACGGCGGACGGCAGCAATTTCCACATGTACAAGGCGAACGGCATGGTGCGCGACGTGTTCCGCACGCGCAACATGCGCAGCCTGCCCGGCACCTACGGGATCGGCCAGGTGCGCTACCCGACCGCCGGCTCGGCGTCGAGCGAAGCCGAGGCACAACCGTTCTACGTGAACGCGCCGTTCGGGATCATCCTCGCGCACAACGGCAACCTGACGAACTGGAAGCAACTGAAAGACGAGATGTTCCGGATCGACCGCCGGCACCTCAACACCAATTCCGACAGCGAAGTGCTGCTCAACGTGTTCGCGCACGAGCTGCAACTGTCGACCACGGGCCTCGAGCTCGACCCGGCGTCGGTGTTCAAGGCCGTCGCGGGCGTGCATCGCCGCCTGCAGGGCTCGTACGCGATCGTGTCGCTGATCGCCGGCTACGGCCTGCTCGCGTTCCGCGATCCGTTCGGCATCCGCCCGCTGTGCATCGGCAAGCTCGAGACCGAGCACGGCACCGAGTGGATGGTCGCATCGGAGTCGGTGGCCGTCGAAGGCATCGGTTTCGAATTCGTCCGCGACGTGCAACCGGGCGAAGCGATCTTCATCGACCCGGCCGGCAACTTCCACAGCCAGCAGTGCGCGGAGCAGCCGACGCTGAATCCGTGCATGTTCGAATACGTGTACCTCGCGCGTCCGGATTCGTGCCTCGACGGCGTGCCCGTCTACAACGTGCGTCTGCGCATGGGCGACTATCTCGCCGAGAAGATCAAGCGCGAGCTGCCGAACGTGCCGATCGACGTCGTGATGCCGATTCCCGATTCGTCGCGCCCGGCTGCGATGCAGGTCGCCGCGAAGCTCGGCGTCGAGTACCGCGAAGGCTTCTTCAAGAACCGCTATGTCGGCCGCACGTTCATCATGCCGGGCCAGGCCGTGCGCAAGAAGTCGGTGCGCCAGAAGCTCAATGCGATGAGCATCGAGTTCAAGGACAAGAACGTGCTGATCGTCGACGATTCGATCGTGCGCGGCACGACCTCGCATGAAATCGTGCAGATGGCGCGCGATGCGGGCGCGAAGTCGGTGATCTTCGCATCGGCCGCGCCGCCCGTGAAGTTCCCGAACGTGTACGGCATCGACATGCCGACGCGCGGCGAGCTGGTTGCGCATGGCCGTACCGACGAAGACGTCGCGAAGATCATCGGCGCCGATCACCTGATCTACCAGGACGTCGACGACCTGCGCCGCGCGGTGCGCGACATCAACCCGAAGCTCGAACGCTTCGAGGCGTCGTGCTTCGACGGCAACTACATCACCGGCGACGTGACGCCCGAGTATCTCGATGCGATCGAGCGCGCGCGCCTCACGCCGGCATCGCAGGCCGATCGCGACACGGCTGGCGACACCGAACGCTCGCAGATGAACCTGCAGTTGTCGGTCGAGTGACACCGGCGCACGCTTTTGACGAGGCGTGATAGGATGTGGCCTTGCGTCGATTTGATATCAGCTTGCGGACGCGGGGCGACTTCCCAAAACAGCTAAAGCGAAGGCCGGTGGCAACCGGCCCGAGTCGATCGCTGTCGTACCGCACCGAAGCCCGCTGATGCCGACGCATAGCGGGCTTTTTGTTTTGGCCTGGTTTTGACTGGGTTCGCGCCACGCGCGCGGCCATCGAATACGGAAAACGGAACATGGACGACTCCCTCAACTTCGACACGCTTGCCGTGCGCGCAGGCACGCTGCGCAGCGACTTCAACGAGCATTCGGAAGCGCTGTTCCTCACGTCGAGCTTCTGCTTCCAGAGCGCGGCCGACGCGGCCGAGCGCTTCGCGAATTCGGAAGACTACTTCACCTATTCGCGCTTCACGAACCCGACCGTCACCATGTTCCAGGAGCGTCTCGCGGCGCTCGAGGGCGGCGAGGCGTGCATCGCGACGGCGTCGGGGATGGCCGCGATCATGTCGGTCGTGATGGCCGCGCTGCAGGCCGGCGACCACCTCGTCAGCTCGCGCAGCCTGTTCGGCTCGACGCTCGGGATGTTCTCGCAGATCTTCAGCAAGTTCGGCATCACGACGACCTTCGTCGACCCGACCGACCTGAATGCATGGAAGGAAGCCGTGCGGCCGGAAACGAAGATGTTCTTCCTCGAGACACCGTCGAACCCGCTGACCGAACTCGCCGACATCGAGGCGATCAGCAAGATCGCGAAGGCATCGAACGCACTGTTCGTCGTCGACAACTGTTTCTGCAGCCCGGTGCTGCAGCAGCCGCTGAAGCTCGGCGCGGATGTCGTGATGCACTCGGCGACGAAATTCCTCGACGGCCAGGGGCGCGTGCTCGGCGGCGCGCTGGTCGGCTCGAAAGAGTTCATCATGGGCAAGGTGTTCCCGTTCGTGCGCAGCGCGGGCCCGACGCTGTCGGCGTTCAACGCGTGGGTGCTGCTGAAGGGGATGGAGACGCTGTCGCTGCGCGTCGAGAAGCAGTCAGCGAACGCGCTGGAGATCGCGCGCTGGCTCGATTCACATCCGGCCGTTGCCCGCGTGTTTCATCCGGGCCTTGAATCGCACCCGCAGCACGAACTCGCGAAGCGTCAGCAAAAGGCGGGCGGATCGATCCTGTCGTTCGAGCTGAAGGGCGATACGCCTGAGCAGCAGCGCGCGAATGCGTGGCGCGTGATCGACAACACGAAGCTGATCTCGATCACCGGCAACCTCGGCGACACGCGGTCGACGATCACCCATCCGGCGACGACCACGCACGGCCGCATCACGCCGGAAGCGCGTGCGGCAGCGGGGATCAGCGAAGGGCTGATCCGGTTGTCGGTCGGCCTCG
Source organism: Burkholderia sp. Ac-20384 (assembly GCF_017104605.1). NCBI lineage: Bacteria > Pseudomonadati > Pseudomonadota > Betaproteobacteria > Burkholderiales > Burkholderiaceae > Burkholderia > Burkholderia sp. Ac-20384. Next base: position 12,290 of record NZ_JAAGPE010000164.1, read on the forward strand.
AAGACGCGGGCGACCTGCGCAAGGATCTCGCGCGCGGCCTCGAAGGCTGAGCAGGGCAGGTCACGCGTGTCGTGACGTGATTTGACGTGACAAATGGACGAAGGGCCGTTCGCTTGAGCGAACGGCCCTTCGTTTTTGTGTCGATGCGAATCGTCCTGGCTTACCCGGCGCGATGCTCGCCCGCGTGCGCGTCGTCGCGCATCGCCTCCACCATCCATCGCAGCGTTTCGTCGAGCGGCGTGACGGGCAGCTCGCCCACCGCGCGCCGCAGCTTGTCGCGCGACCCGCTCAGGCTCTTCACCTCGTTGTGCCGCACGAAACGCGGATCGACCGTCACGTCGATCACGTAACCGGCGATGCGCGACAGCATCGCCAGCACTTCCTTCAGCGAATACGCGCGCTCCGAGCAGACGTTGAACGTTTCACCGGCCGGCGCGGCTTCGACCAGCTTCAGGTACGCGGCCGTCACGTCGCGCACGTCGGAGAAATCGCGGCTCACGTCGAGATTGCCGAGCGAAATGCGCGGTGCGTTGCGCGCGTAGTGCGCGACGAGCTTCGGCAGCAGGTACGCATCGCTCTGGCCGACGCCCGTGTAGTTGAACGGCCGCGCGATCACGATCGGCAGCCGGTCGACCCACAGCTTCGCCGCGTATTCCATCGCGAGCTTGCTGACCGCGTAGTCGTTCGCCGGGGCAGGGGCAACGGTTTCGTCGAGCACGCCGGCCGTCGAATTGCCGTAGATGTTTGCGCTGCTGGCGAGCAGCACGGCCGACGGGCGGCGGTCGAGGCCGGCGAGCGCGGCCAGCAGATTACGTGTGCCGACGATGTTGACCGCGTAGGTTTGCGACGGTTCGTCCTGCGCGACGTGCGCGCGGGCGGCGAGATGCACGACCGCATCGGGCCGCGCGTCGGCGGCCGCTGCACGCATCGCATCTGCGTCGAGCAGGTCGACGGGCAGCAGCGTGCAGTGCGCGAAGGCTGGATCGTCCGGTTGTGCCGTGCCGGGCGCGACCGTACCCCAGACCTCATAGCCGGCCGCGTGCAGGCGCTCGGCCATGTAGCGGCCCGTGAAACCCGTCAGGCCCGTGACGAAAGCACGGCGCGACGGGCGTCCGGCTTCAGAACGTGTCATGGTGTTGATTCCGCGTCAAATCCGCTTCGACCATCATCTGGCAAAGTTGTTCGAGCGTCGTCTTCGGTTCCCAGCCGAGTTTGCTTTTTGCCTTGTCGGCGCAGCCGATCAGCAGGTCGACTTCGGCAGGGCGGTAGAACTTCGGGTTCACTTCCACGAGCACGTTGCCGTTCGATGCGTCGAGGCCGCGCTCCTGCTCGCCCTTGCCGGTCCATTCGATCTGGTAGCCGGCCGCCGCGAACGCCATCCGCACGAAATCGCGCACGGTCTCGGTGCGGTTGGTCGCCAGCACGTAGGTGTCGGGTTCGTCGGCCTGCAGCATGCGCCACATGCCTTCGACGTACTCGAGCGCAAAGCCCCAGTCGCGCTTCGCGTCGAGGTTGCCGAGCTCGAGGCGGGTCGCCTTGCCGAGCTTGATCTTCGCGATGGTGTCGGTGATCTTGCGCGTGACGAACTCGCGGCCGCGCAGCGGCGATTCATGGTTGAACAGGATGCCGCTGCTGCCGAACAGGCCGTACGACTCACGGTAGTTCACCGTCATCCAGTGCGCGTACAGCTTCGCGACGCCGTACGGGCTGCGCGGATAGAACGAGGTCGCTTCCGTCTGCGGAATCGACTGCACCTTGCCGAACATCTCGGAGGTCGACGCCTGGTAGAAGCGCGTCTTCGGGCTCACGACGCGGATCGCCTCGAGCAGGTTCAGCGGGCCCAGGCCCGTCACTTCGGCGGTCGTCGCCGGCTGGTCGAACGACACGCCGACGAAGCTCTGCGCGGCGAGGTTGTACAGCTCGTCGGGCTGCGTGCGTTCGAGCAGGCGCAGGCTCGAGCCGGCGTCGGTCAGGTCGTGTTCGACGAGCGTGAGGTTCGGGTGCGTGTCGACGCCGAGCTCGGCGATGCGCCAGAAATTCACCGAGCTGGTGCGGCGGTAGGTGCCGGTGACCTCGTAGCCCTTGTCGAGCAGCAGCTTGGTCAGGTAGGCGCCGTCTTGCCCCGAGATCCCGGTGATGATGGCCTTCTTGCGAGTTTGGCTCATGACGTTGTCCTGATAGAAACGATGGATGAGGAAATTCAGGCGGTCGTGCTGGCGGCGGCCGGCAGCGCGCGACGTGCGGGGCCGCGCGTCAGGCGCCGTTCGAAGCCGTACCAGCTCAAGGTCGCGTACGCGAGCGTGATCGCGAGTGCCAGCGCGGCCGTGACGAAGCGGTTCAGGTGCAGCGGCCACAGCGCGTACAGCACGCTGAGGTGGATCAGGTACACGGTGTAGCTGACGGTGCCGACGTAGACGAGCATCGGGTTCGTCAGCACGCGCTGCACGATCCCGCGGCCGCGCAGGGCGATCACGACGATCGACGTGCACAGCAGCAGCGAGATGCTGTAGAGCGCCGCATTCGACAGCGGCGTGTTCGCGGCGCGAAAGCGCGGGAACGACAGGTGCAGCCAGCCGAGGATCGCGAGCGACACGAGCGCGCCGACGATCGCGAGCGGATAGAACGGCTCCAGCGCGCGCCGGTCGCGGCGCAGCACGATCGCGAGCAGCGCGCCCGCGGCGAGCAGGTCCATCCGGAACGGCGTCAGGTAGTAGATCGGCCAGAACGAGTCGAACCACGGCGTCGCGATCGCGCGCAGCACGGGGGCCGCGACGACCAGCGCGGCGGCGACCCACAGCAGTGCGCGCTCCGAGCACCACAGCACGACGAACGGCCAGAAGATATAGAACTGCTCCTCGACCGCGAGCGACCACAGCACGTTCAGGCTGTCATGGCCGATGCTGCCGAGCGACAGCCCGATATTGGTCGAGAAGAACGCGAACCACGGCCAGTGCGGCAGCCAGCTCGCGCCGAACAGGAGCGTCGACACCACCAGCAGCAGCACGTACGGCGGCAGGATGCGACGCACGCGGCGGGCGTAGAAGTGGCTGAAGTACGACTGCCCGCGCGCCTTGCGATCGAGCAGGATGCCGGTGATCAGCAGCCCGCTCAACACGAAGAACAGGTCGACGCCCATCCAGAGCGGCGCCTTCAGCGCGTGCTGCAGGAACACGGCGCCCACTGCGATCGCGCGCAGCCCGTCGAGCTGCACGATGCGGCCGTGTTGCGGCGGGGTGAGGTCCGCGGGTCGCGAGATGCCCGTCATCGCGCCGCTCCTTCGCGACGCGCGGCGTGAGCCGGGGCGTGTCGCCCATCCGATGCGTAAACGTGAACGTAATGCATGCCATTAAATGAAATATCGAATCGAAATCGATTCTAGGGAAAAGAAATCGGCAAAAAAACGCGCGTCATTTATCTGACGACAAACATTCAAATGCCGGTTATTTCGATCGCGGGGTGAAAGGTCGGAGCCCGGACGGCCCCGTCAGGCGGCGCAAAGCGGCATTTTCTACGGGTCGGAATTCGAAAGGCGGTCGTTATTGCCGTTTTCGAGCGTCTTTTTGCCTCTGTTCCGGTTCGATATTTCAGGCGGAAACATCCCCAAATATTTCCAAATTTCTTGTGATTATTTTTGCTTGTAACCTGCATCGCGACGTTTGAAACCTATTTAGCGACAGGGTGCGCCGGCGGCAGTCCGTGGCGGCGCCGGTCGCTGTTGCATCAAGTCTGGAGAAGCGCATTGCGACGTCTGATTCTGGTAGGCATGACGGTATGCGCGACGCTGCTGACGAGCGCCGCACCGGCCGAAACGGTGTTGCCCGCGACGACGTCGTGGATCGGCAACACGTTCGGCTATGGCGACGGCAGCTGGACGCAGATCGACATCCGCGCGATCGCGGTGACGCCTGAAGGCAAGGTGTATACGAATGCGCCGTGGGACGAGAGCGGGGCCGAGGCGAGCGTCTACCAGGACGGGAAGATGCTCGGCTTCGCCGGCGGCACGCACGGCTGGGGCAACCTCGGCGGCAGCGCGATCGCGGTGAACAGCAAGTACGCGTACGTCGCGATCGGTGTCGGCAACGAGCGCGGCCACCTGCAATCGCCCGGCATCTGGCCGGACAAGGGCAAACAGTGGTTCGGCATCTCGCGCCGCACGATCGGCGACCTGAAGCAGCCCGCGCCGTTCCGCGCGGCACCGCAGGTCGCGCCGGGCGGACGCGCGGACACCGGCCGCGCACGGATGGCCGCGAGCTTCATGATGATGAACGAGGTGGCGGCACCCGCGCGCTCGGAAGTGGGCGAGCAGAAGGCGGAAGTCGGCGGCCTCGCGGCCGACGACAAGACGCTGTTCGCGACGAATCCGTCGCGCGACGCGGTGGACGTGTACGACGCGGAAACGATGCAGCAGAAGGGCACGTGGAGCGCGCACGAACCGGGCCGCATCGCGCTCGCGGGCGACGGCACGCTGTGGTTGCTCACGGACACGATCAACGGGCCCGCGCACCTGGTGCACGTGCGCGCCGATGGCCGCAAGCTCGACGACGCGCCCGCGCTGCCGGAAGGCACCGACGCGGTGGACGTGGCGGTCGACGCGAAAGGGCGCGTGCTCGTCGCGGACAACGGCCCGCGCCAGCAGATCCTGATTTTCTCGAAAGGCGGCAAGGGCTATGCGCAGTCGGGCACGCTCGGCGAGCGCGGCGGCATCTTCGCGGGCCCGGTGCCGGGCCGGCCGGGGCCGCAGCGTTTCAACGGGCTGACGGGTGTCGGCGTCGACCGCGCGGGCAACATCTATGTGTCGATGAACGGCATCGGGCCGCGCCACGACACGATCGGCGCGGGGCTCGGCGCGGTACTCGAAAGCTATACGCCGGACGGCAAGCAGCGCTGGCAGGTGCAGGGGCTGCTGTTCGTCGATGGCGCATGGCTCGACCCGGCGCGGCCGAACAGCGTGTACACGGGCAACAAGCGCTTCGAGCTCGACTTGTCGAAGCCGCCGGGCCAGGACTGGAAATACGTCGGCTTCCTGTCGAACCGCTTCAAGTATCCCGACGATCCCGTGTTCCACACGGACCAGTATCCCGGCATGCCGTTCGCACGGCGCCTCGACGGCCGCACGTTCCTGTACCTGACGGACATGTACGCCGATCACCTGAAGATCTACCGCTTCGACGCGAAGCGCGACGGCGAAGTCGCGATTCCGTCGGGACTGATCGCAGGGCGTGCGCGGCCGGTCGACAAGGTGCCGAACAAGCCGCCGGGCGGCGACTGGCTGTGGCGCGACGCAAACGGCAACGGCCGGCTGGATGCCGACGAATTCGAGATCAACACGACCGGCAAGGCGAAGGCGGGCGGCTGGGGCTGGTGGGTCGACACGAAGGGCGACATCTGGCGCACGAGCGACGTGCGCGGCATCCACCGCTTCAGTTACGGCGGCGTCGACAAGGCCGGCAACCCGATCTACTCGTACGACAAGGTCACGACCTACCCGATGCCGCAGCCGTTCACGCAGCTGCGCCGCTCGATCTACGACGCGCAGACGGACACGCTGTACGTGACCGGCTACACGGCCGACGCACCGCCGGCGCCGGGCATCAACAAGGAAGTGGGCCGCGTGCTGATCCGCTTCGACAAGTGGTCGACGGGCTCGCCGGTCGTGCGCTACCAGGTCGCGCTGCCGTGGCAGCTCGACGCGAAGCCGATCTTCGACCTGATCGGGCTCACGGTCGAGGGCCGCTACCTGTTCGGGGTGGAGCCGGTCGGCAAGATCCACGTGTACGACAAGGAAACCGGCAAGGAAGTGGGCGTGATGAGCCCGGGCGCCGAGGTCGGCAAGGCCTCCGGCTGGGTCGACGTGCCCTTCGGCATCAGCGCGTTCCGGCGCGAGAACGGCGAGTACCTCGTGTTCGTCGAGGAAGACGCGCGCGGCAAGGTGCTGATGTATCGCTGGAAACCGTGACGGGCGACGTCACACAAGGCAGAAGCATGGACAAAGGCATACTCAAGAACGTTTCGATCAACTTCATCGGGCTGATCCTGCCGACCTTCGTGTCGCTGGTGACGGTGCCCGCCTATATCCACGCGCTCGGCGTCGAACGCTACGGCGTCGTCAGTCTCGTGTGGACGCTGATCGGCTATTTCGGGATCCTCGATCTCGGGATGAGCATGGCCGCGCAAAACCACATCTCGAAGGCGCTCGCGAGCGGCAACGCCGACGAAAGCGCGAGCGTGTTCTGGAGCGCGTTCTGGCTGAACCTCGGCACCGGCATCGTGGGCGGGCTGCTGATCTATTTCGGCGCGTTCATCTACACCGCGTACTTCACGAAGGTGTCGGCAGCGATGCAGCACGAGGTGTATCTCGCGCTGCCGTGGCTCGCGCTCGCGATTCCGCTGGCAAACGTGTCGTGGGTGTTCGCCGGCGCGATCAACGGCGCCGAACGCTTCGGCGTGTTCAACACGAACCAGACGATCGGCACGTTCCTGTTCCAGCTGCTGCCGCTCGCCGCCGCGTGGTGGATCGCGCCGAACCTGCAGACGGTGCTTGCCGCGGCAGTCGTCGCGCGCCTGGTCGCGGCGGTGATGCTTGGCCACGCCAGCATCAAGGTGCTCGGGATCCGGCGCATCGATCCGCCGCAGTGGGGCACCGCGAAAGGGCTGTTCAACTTCGGCGGCTGGATGCTGATCGCGAGCACGACGAGCATGATCGCCGACACGCTCGACCGCGTGATGCTCGGCGCCGGCATGGGTGCAAAGTTCGTCACTTACTACACGGTGCCGCAGAACCTCGTCACGCGCCTGAACATGCTGCCGAACGCGCTCGTGCGCACGCTGTTCCCGCGCCTGTCTGCCGTCGGTCGAGACCACGCGGACACGCTCGCGCGCCAGTCGCTCGAATTCCTGAACGGGGTGTTCACGCCGGTCGGCATCGTCGCGATCTTCGCGCTCGCGCCGTTCCTCACGCTGTGGGTCGGTCCGGATCTCGCCGCGCATTCGGCGCCGGTCGGCCGCGTGCTGGTGATCAGCGTGTGGCTCGTCGGCCAGGCGAGCGTCACGCGGATCCTGATCCAGTCGCAGGTCAACCCGGCCCGCGCGGCGTTCGCCGGGCTCGTCGAGATGCCGTTCTTCGTCGGCGGCCTGTGGTACGGCATCCATCACTTCGGGCTGATCGGCGCGGCGGTGGTCGTCGCGGCGCGCGCGCTCGTTGACTACGGCGTGCTGCTGGCCCTGTCGGCGATCCGGATGCGCGCGATCGTGCTCGACATGCTCGCGCACCTCGCGTTCCTGCTGGCGAGCCTGTTCCTGGCGCAAGCGTGGCCGGGGCTCGTCGAGTCGATCGGCATGTGCGCGGTCGTGCTGCTGTTGAACGTCGCGTGGTCGCTCACGATGACGCCGGGGTTGCGTGCGCTGGTGCGCGACCTGTTTGTCCGTCTCAATGCGAGGAAAACAGCTTGACGTCCTCCCCCGACTAACGGCGGGAGATTCCCACACCTGGCGATGCACGTCCGCATCGGAGAATGTTCAAAGCAGCGTTGGTATCACGATCATGTACGACACCACAGTCACCGCATGCCCACTCTCTTATTCGCAGTCCCGCGATACCTTTCGGCCGCGTTGTGCTGTCTTTCGATCCGCACGCCGAACAGGACTGGGTAGAACCGCTTTCGTCGACTTCCTCGAATGTGACTCCGTGCGCGATCGCCTTGTAACGGAGCTTGTCCCGGAAGGACGACCAGGCAGCGTCGTAGACACTCTTCGCCATCCTGGTTTTGGCGAGTTTCGCAGCCGACACATTCCCGACCGCGATGTAGTCGAAGCGTCGCACCAGATTGAGTGCGAGCTTGTGCTGGAAATCGGCGCGGGCATTCGCCACCTTCGCGTGCAGTTTCGCGATATGCCGCTTGTGCTTTCGCGCGCGTTGCACCTTCGCGAGCTTCTCGGCCGCGCGCTGACCGAACCGGTCGTTCGGCAACCTTTCGCCCGTCGAAAGTGTGGCGAAGTCTTTCAGGCCGAGATCGATACCCACGCCGGCACCGATCGGGCGCGCCCGGACATCGGGCATTTCGATCGCGATATTCAGGAACCAGTTGCCGCGCGCGTCCTGTGCGAAATTGGTTCCGTCCTTGATCTTGCCGTCGGGAAGCGGGCGACTGTTGAACACGCGAAAGGTATTGCCGGCAAAGCGAAACGCGTCACCCTCGCGCTTCAGGTCGCGGCCCTTCAGAGGCACCCAGCCAAGCGATTTCTTGCCGCGATAACGCAGGTAAGGCCGATGGTATTGGCTGCGAGACTTCGCGAATTGCTCGCACGTTGCGTTGACGGTGCCCGAGTGGATCCCGAGTTCCTTGCTGCTACCGGTCGTCAGCACGTTCAGGTCGAAACCCGTCGGCCACTTCTTGCGCCACTTGAGCGCGTGCTTTTGCGTGTCATTGCAGAAGTTCCAGACGTAGTTCACCGCACGGCTCTGCTTGTTAAGCAGTCCGTTGAGCGATTTCACCCGGTAGCGGTAGACAAGAATCATACCGGTCACTCTAACGTTGGATTGCCGCCTGTCAACGGCACTCCGTTCCTTCCCGCCATCAATGGCAGGGTTTCATGGAGCGACTGATGAATCGCGATCTGGCGGAACACGCCGTATTGAATCTTGCCACCGCCGATGCGGCCGTGGCCGAAGCCGGCGATGCCACCGCGCTGCGCCGGGCACTGCCGGCTGAACGGGCCAGCGCGCGCCATCCGACGCGCGCGCTGCGCGTGGCGATCGTCCACGACTGGCTCGTCACCTATGCGGGCGCCGAGCGCGTGCTCGAGCAGATCGTCGCGTGCTTTCCCGACGCGGATCTGTTCAGCCTCGTCGACTTCCTCGACGACCGCGCGTTCGTGCGCGGCAAGCCGGTGACGACGTCGTTCATCCAGAAGCTGCCGTTCGCGCGCACCAAGTACCGCAGCTACCTGCCGCTGATGCCGCTCGCGATCGAGCAGCTCGACGTGTCCGAGTACGACCTGGTGATCTCGAGCAGCCACGCGGTCGCGAAGGGCGTGCTGACGGGGCCGGACCAGGTGCACATCAGCTACGTGCATTCGCCGATCCGCTACGCGTGGGACCTGCAGCACCAGTATCTGGAACAGTCGAACCTCACGCACGGGCCGAAGTCGCTGCTCGCGCGGATGATCCTGCATTACATCCGCAACTGGGACACGCGCACCGCGAACGCGGTGGACGGCTTCGTCGCGAACTCCGCGTTCATCGCGCGGCGCATCAAGAAGGTCTACCACCGCGACGCGGCGGTGATCTTCCCGCCGGTCGACGTCGACGCGTTTTCGCTGAAAGCGGAGAAGGAGGATTTCTACCTGACCGCGTCGCGGATGGTGCCGTACAAGAAGATCGACCTGATCGTCGACGCGTTCTCGCGCACGCCCGAGCGCAAGCTCGTCGTGATCGGCGACGGCCCCGAGATGCAGAAGATTCGCGCGAAGGCCGGCCCGAACGTCGAGATCATGGGCTACCAGCCGTTCGCGGTGCTGCACGACCGGATGCGGCGCGCGAAGGCGTTCGTGTTCGCTGCCGAGGAGGATTTCGGGATATCGGTGGTCGAGGCGCAGGCGTGCGGCACGCCGGTGATCGCGTACGGCAAGGGCGGTGCGCTGGAAACCGTGCTCGATCCGCAATCGAACCTGAACCCGACCGGGCTCTTTTTCGACGAACAGACGCCGCACGCGATCGTTGCGGCCGTCGACGATTTCGAGCGTGCGCCGCAGCGCTTCACGCCGAACGCCTGTCGCGTGAACGCGGAGCGGTTTTCCGCCGATACGTTCCGACGACGCTTTCTCGACTATGTGGAAGCGGCGCTGCCCGGCTCGACCGCGCAGCGCGGTACGGCCATCGCGCCGATGCCGGCCGCGCGCGGCCCGGCGACGCTCGTGCTCGAAC